>CAITYE010000442.1 GCA_903896535.1 uncultured Paracraurococcus sp. | reverse complement strand
GGGTCAGGGGTCAGGGCCGGTGGGTCGCATCCTTGAGGCGCGCCAGTACGCTGGCTGCCGCCCCGCTGTCGATGGCCTCCGCGGCTTTTGCGGCGCCGGCACGCAGATCGCCCGCCTGCTCAGCCACCACCAGGGCCGCCGCGGCGTTCAGCAGGACGATGTCGCGATAGGGGCCAGGCGTACCAGCCAGCAGGGCGGCAAGCGCGGCCGCATTGGCTTCCGGCGCGCCGCCACGGACCGCCTCGGCCGGGGCGCGAGCCAGGCCAGCTTCCTCGGGCGTGATGGTGAAGGCGCGGATCTGCCCCGCCTCCAGCGCCACGACCTCAGTCGGCCCGGACAGCGCGATTTCATCAAGCCCCTGGCCATGGACGACCCAGGCCGCCTCACAACCTAGCCGGCTGAGCGTCTCCGCCATGGGCCGCAGCCAGGCCGGGGCGAAGGCGCCGGTCAGTTGTCGGCGTACCCGCGCCGGATTGGCCAGCGGGCCCAGCAGGTTGAAGATGGTTCGGGTGCCGAGTTCGACCCTGGGGCCGGCGGCATGGCGCATGGAGGCGTGGTGGCGCGGCGCCCAGAGGAAGACCATCCCGGCCTCGGCCAGAACGGCTTCGAGGCGCTCAAGCGGGACATCGAGATTGACGCCGAGCGCGGCCAGCGCATCCGCCGCACCGGATTTCGAGGAGAGCGCCCGGTTGCCGTGCTTGGCGACCGGCACCCCGCACCCCGCGACGACGAGCGCCGCCGCGGTCGAGATATTGAGGCTGCCCGAGCCATCGCCGCCGGTGCCAACAATATCGATCGCCCCGGCCGGCGCCGTGATCGCCGCCATGCGGGCCCGCATCGCCCGGACCGCGCCTGTGATCTCGGGTACGGTCTCGCCCCGCACCCGCATGGCCATCAGCAGGCCGGCGATCTGCGCCGGGGTCGCGGCACCAGCCATGATGATGCCGAACGCACCCTCCGCCTCGGCCTCGGTCAGCGCCTCGCCGGTTGCAAGCCGGGCCAGGACCGGCTTCAGATCGGCCGCGGCGCTGTCGCTCACGCTGGAACTCGCGCGCGGGCAAGGGTGAGGAAATTCCGCAACAGATCATGGCCATGCTGGCTGGCGATGCTCTCCGGATGGAACTGCACGCCCCAGATCGGCAACTGCCGATGCGCCAGGCCCATGATCAGCCCATCCTCGGTCCAGGCGGTGACCACGAGGTCGGCCGGCAGATCCTCTCGACGGACCATCAGGGAGTGATAGCGCGTGGCCTGGAAGGGGGAGGGGATCCCGGCGAAGATATCGCTGCCGCCATGGTGGATATCCCAGACCTTGCCATGCACTGGCACCGGCGCCCGTACTACCGCCCCGCCAAAGGCCTGGCCGATGGCCTGATGGCCGAGGCAGACGCCGAGCAACGGCACGCCGGCCGCCGCCGCCGCGCCGATCAGTGGCAGGCAGATGCCGGCCTCGTTCGGGGTGCAGGGGCCGGGGGAGAGCAGGATCGCCTCCGGCCGCATGGCCAGCGCCTCCTGGCTGGTCAGCGCGTCGTTCCGCCGCACCTCCACCTCCGCGCCCAGATCGCCGAGGAAATGGACGAGGTTGAAGGTGAAGCTGTCGTAGTTGTCGATCAACAGGATCATCGCGGCGGAGTCTCGGGCGAGGGCAGCGGGCGGTCAAGCGCCACTGGGGCGGGCGGCGGCGAGGCCGGCGGCGGCAGCGGGCGCCGCAGCAGGCTGGCAAGGGAGGGGCCGCTCGGGCCTCCAGTGACGTCGAAGCAGATATCGTCGTTGGCCATGGCATGCGCTTCCTTGGGGTTGGAAGCCGTCTCCCTCAGGCCCGCCGCATGCACGCATACCGCCACCCAAGAGGGGCGGCTTATGGGGAGTCTCAGCGGAATGCGCGAGGTCCTGGGCCGCCGGTCAGAGCCAGCGGCGCCAAAATCGAAGAATGGAACCCGCCTCACGCATTCTTGTTTGTTAGCGAGGCGGGAGGCCAGATGGCAAGCGTTACCTCAGAAGCCGTAGAGCCGGACGGGGTTGTCGATTAGGATCGCCCGTCGCATCGCCTCCGACGGCGCCCAGTCGGCGAGGCGATCCAGCAGCACACCGTCATCGGGCACCTGTAAAGGGGGCCACATGGACGGGTGTGGCCAATCTGTCCCCCACACGCAGCGGTCCGGCGCGGCGGCGATCATCGTGCGGGCCATGTCCGCGACATCGGTATAAGGCGCTCCGGCGGCAGAGGATCGGTACCCGCAGAGCTTCGCCCAGGCACCTTTTTCCAGCAGCCGCAGCATCGCCTTGAAGCCCGGATTGGCCGCCCCGCCTTCGGCTAACTTCACGCCACCCATGTGATCGATCACGACCGGGCAGGGAAGGCGGGCCAGCACCGGCTCCAGCGCCACCATCTCCCGGTCATGGGCATAGAGCTGCAGGTGCCAGCCAAGGCTCGCCAGTCGCTCCCCGAGCGCCTCCAGCTGTTCGAGCGGCGTGCCATTGCCGGAGACCGCGTTGAAGCGCACCCCGCACGCGCCCCGCTCCCCCATCGCGCCGAGGGCAGCGTGGTCGAAGCTGTCATCCACCACGACCACGGCGCGGGCATTGGCGCGGCCGAGCGCGGCGACGGCATCGAGGGTGACGGCATTGTCGGTGCCGTAGATGCTGGGCTGGACGATGACGGTGCGGGACAAGCCAAGTGTCGCCAGCAACTCGCGGTACATGGCGATACTCGCCTCGGGCGGCGTGTAGCCGCGCCCGGGGCTGAGCGGGTAGCGATCATAGGGACCGAAGATATGCATATGGCAATCAACCCCGCCCGGGGGCGGGATCCAGCCTGGCTTGCTGGTAACGGCCAGCGGTCCGGGGCAGGGTCGGGTCATCGCGCCAGTCCTATTGATCGACGCGGATCTTGTTGGCCTCGATCACCTGCGCGAACTCGGCGCGGTGGCGGGCCAGGAAGGCGATGAAATCGGCGGTGTCGCGGTGCTGTGGCTGGAAACCGACCTGGGCGAGCCGTGCCATGACCTCGGTGGTCTGCATCGCCTGCGCGGTCGCCAGGGCAAACCGCTGCACGATCTCGGCCGGTGTGCCAGCGGGCAGCATATAGCCGCCGAAGGCACCGACATCGTAGCTGGCAAGGCCCGGCAGGCGGGCCAAGGGCGGGAGTTCCGGCGCCAGCTCCGTGCCATTGGCCAGAGAGACGCCGAGCCCGCGCAGCCCGCCCTGGCGGATCAGCGGCCCGGTGGCGGCCAGGGTGTCGACCGAAAAATCAACCTGTCCGGCGACGACCGAGGTCAGCGCCGGACCGCTCCCCTGGAAGGGGATATGGGTTGCCTCCAGGCCCGCCTTGGCCAGGAACATCAGGGCGATCAAATGCGCCGCAGCCCCGGTGCCAGACGACGCATAGGTGAATTTCCCCGGGTCCTTTTTCAGGGCCGCGACGAATTCGGCGGCGTCAGCGGCAGGGAATTTCGGATTGACCGCCAGCACATAGGGGCTGATGCCAAGCTGCGCGACCGGCGCGAAATCCTTCGCCGGATCATAGGGCGTCTTCTGCACGAGCGGCGCCGTGGTGATCGGCCCGGTCGAGGCGGCGAGCAGCGTGTAGCCATCGGGGGCGGCCTTGGCGACCGCATCGGTGCCGATCATCCCGCCTGCGCCGGCCTTGTTTTCCGGCACGATCGGCTGGCCCAGAAGCTCGGTGACCTTCTGCGCGACGACGCGGCCCATCAGGTCCGTGGCCTGGCCAGGGGGCCAGGGCACGATCATGC
Organism: uncultured Paracraurococcus sp.; assembly: GCA_903896535.1. Taxonomy (GTDB): domain Bacteria; phylum Pseudomonadota; class Alphaproteobacteria; order Acetobacterales; family Acetobacteraceae; genus CAITYE01. The sequence goes on along the minus strand of CAITYE010000442.1, from coordinate 5,038 downwards.
GGATCGGCCGGTTCGGATAGGCCGCCTGGGCGCGCAGGGCGACCGGGGCGGCCAGGATCATGCTGGCCGAGGCCAGCAGGGTACGACGGGCTAGCATGACATCCCTCCGCTACGTTTAACCCGCATGTGATGGCAAAGCGGGCCGCTGCCAAGCCCCAGCCTACTCGGCGCGAATGCCAAGTTGGCGGATGACCGGCCCGAATAGCGCCCGCTCCTTAAGCATTTGCTCTGCGAAGGCGGCGGGTCCCTGTGGCTGCAGATCGACGCCGATCTGGGCGAAGGGCGCGCGCAGGTCCGGCTGGGCCAGCCCCACAAGTGTCGCCTGCTCGATCCGGGCCAGGATCTCCGGCGGGGTGGCCTTGGGCAGCATCAGGCCATTCCAGCCCCCGATGTCATAACCCGGGATGTCCGCCGCTTCCGCCAGGGGCGGAATACCGGGCAACAGTGCCGAGGGTTTGTCGGTGGTCAGGCCGAGCGCCTTGAGCTGACCGTTCTTCATCAGGGCGCCAGCGCCTGCCACCGTTTCGATCGCAAAATCCACCTGTCCGCCGAGGAAGGCCGCCATTGCCGGACCGCTACCCTGAAAGGGGATGTGCAGCGCGTCGATCCCGGCGCGGCCGCAGAACAATGCGGTGATCAGATGCTGCGCGCCGCCGATCCCCGAGGACGCATAGGTGTATTTCCCCGGGTGCCGCTTTGCCTCAGCGACGAAGCTGCGTGCGTCGCTGGCCGGAAAACTCGGCCTGATCAGCAGCAGGTAAGGCGACAGCCCATAGAAGGCCACAGCGGCGAAGTCCCGGTCCACGTCGTAAGCGGTCTTCTGCACCAAGGGGCTGAAGGTGATCGGACCGATCGAGGCCGCCAGCATGGTGTAGCCATCGGGCGCGGCCTTGGCAACGAAATCGGTGCCAATCTGCCCGCCGGCGCCGGGCTTGTTTTCCGGCACGCAGGTCTGGCCCAGCCGCTGGCCCAGCATCTGTGCGACCAGACGGCCCTGGACATCCGTCGACTGGCCGGGCGGCCAGGGGATGATCATGCGCATCGACCGGTTTGGGAAAGCCGGCTGCGCCGCGCCCGGCCGCGATGCGCCAAGGACGCCCGTCGCGCCCATCAGAAGAGAACGACGAGTGGTCATGCGGGACTTTCCCTTGGGCGCAGCGGCGTGACAGATTATTCCGGCCGGATGCCGAGTTGGCGGATGATCGGTCCGAACAGGTCGCGATAAGACTTGAGGGTCGCCGCCATCTGCGCGGGGCCTTGGGGATCGACATCGAAGCCCGCCTGTTCATAGCGCTGGCGCACCTCCGTTACAGCCATGCCGCTGATGATCTCCTGGGCCAGCCGGTCGATGATCGGACGCGGTGTGGCGGCCTGGACCATCAGCCCGTTCCAGCCGGCGACATCGTATTGCGGCGGCCCGCCAACCGAGGCGAGCGGCGGTATCCCAGGCACCTGCGCCGAAGGCTTGCCCATGGTGATGCCGAGCGCCTTCAACTGCCCATCGCGCACCAGGCGGCCAGCGGCGGCCGGCGTATCGAAGGCGAAATCCACCTGCCCGCCGAGCAGCGCGGCCAGCGCCGGGCCGCTGCCCTGGAAGGGCACATGCAGCGCCTCCAGCCCAGCCATCGCCAGGAAAAGCGCGGTGACCAGATGCTGCGCGCCGCCGATACCCGAAGAGTTGTGGCTGTACTTGCCCGGATTGGCCTGCAGAAGGCGGATGAAGGCGGGCACGTCCTGAGCTGGGAAACCTGGCTTCACCAGCAGCATGAAGGGTGCGAAGCCGAAGATTGTGACCGGCGCCAGCTCGCGCTCCACATCATAGGGCGTGCGCTGGATCAACGGGCTGAAGCTGATCGGCCCGATCGAAGCGGATAGAACGGTGTAGCCATCGGCTGGACCCTTGGCGGCGATATCGGTGCCGATCTGTCCGCCTGCGCCCGGCTTGTTTTCCGGCACCACATTCTGGCCCAGGCGTTCGGTCAGCCGCAGCGCCGCCAGCCGGCCGACGATGTCGGTGGCCTGTCCGGGCGGGAAGGGGATGACCATCCGCATCGGTCGGCTCGGCCAGGGCGTGGCATCCTGCGCCCGGGCCTTGGTCGTGATGGCGAGCACAGCACCGGCGCCGAGCGCGCCACGGCGGTCCAGCATGCGTTGATCCTCCCTGCCTCGTTGGGCTTAGCGGGAAGGCTAGCACGCTTCCCGGCGGTTATCCCATGGCAGCGAGCCGGATCAACGTGCTCCCATCCTCGCCCAGCAGGTGCAGCAGGCCAGATTGGCTGCGCCACCGCCGGACGGCGCCCAGGGCCTGAAAGAAGCGCTGCTCCTGCTCATCGAGCGGTGCCATACACGCCATGCGCGTCACCGCGGTGGGCCCGAAGCTCAGCCGTTCCCCGTTCAGCGTGTAGGCCCCATTCCAGCGGTTGCAGCCGCCGATACCGAAGGCCCGCCCCTCTGGCGCGAGGGTGATCGAGGTGCGGCTGCGATCGAGCACGCCCTTGCCGAGGATATCCTCGGCCACCCATTCCCGGCCAAGGATCGACGCGGCGGGCCCACCAGGTGCGGCGGCGGCCGGCCCTGTGTCAGCGACGAGCCGCAAAGCGACCTCCAACCCAGCGCCCTGGGTCAGGACCGGGTGGATGGTGTCAGTCCGCCAGCGCACTTGCCCATCCAGGCTCAACGTGGCCCGCACCGTGTAGCGATGCGCCGGGTTGACGCGGGCGGGATCGAAGGCGAGCGCGAAGGGGATCGGTACCTGGCGATCCGTGACGATGGTTGCGCTGGCCAGCAGCTCGGCTGGCGCATCGGCCCTTGAGATATCCTCAAGGCGGACTTCCAGCACGGCGCCGGGCGGTAGGGCGATCCGCTCGCGATAGGCGGCCGTACCGCGGATCATCGCGGCTTCGCCTTGGCCCGGCTGCGCCATGGCCGCGCCGGCCAGCAGCGCGGCCGGTACCGCGAGCAAGGCGCGCCGCGCGCCATCCTTCTGCCTCTCCTCATCCTGCCGCATTGGCTATTTTCCCTAAACCGCTGCGCCATGGATGCAGACCGGTGTGGCCGTCAGAGCGCCGAATTGCGGCAGTGGTCGGGCGGTGGCTCAGTACACCACGACCGAGCGGATACTTTCGCCCTTTTCCATCAGCGCGAAGCCCTCATTGATCTGCTCCAGCGGCATGGTGTGGGTGATCAGATCGTCGATATTGATCTTCCCCTCCATGTACCAGTCGACGATCCGTGGCACGTCGGTGCGGCCCCGGGCACCGCCAAACGCAGTTCCCTTCCAGACCCGGCCGGTGACCAGTTGGAAGGGGCGCGTGGCGATCTCCTCGCCACTGCCGGCAACGCCGATGATGATGCTCTCGCCCCAGCCACGATGCGCCGCTTCCAGCGCTTGCCGCATGACCTTCGTGTTGCCGATGCATTCAAAGGTGAAATCGGCGCCGCCGCCGGTGAGATCGACGATCGCCTGCACGACCTTGTCGTCTCCGATCGCCCGGGGATTGATGAAATCGGTCATGCCAAAGCGCCGGGCCATGGCCTCGCGCCCCGGGTTGATGTCGATACCAATGATGCGGTCGGCGCCGACCATGCGGGCGCCCTGGATGACATTGAGGCCGATCCCACCCAGGCCGAAGACCGCGACATTGGCGCCCGGCCAGACCTTGGCGGTGTTGATCACGGCGCCGATGCCTGTCGTGACGCCGCAGCCGATATAGCAGATCTTGTCGAACGGCGCGTCCTCTCGGACCTTGGCGAGAGCGATCTCCGGCAAGACAGTAAAATTGGCGAAAGTGCTGCAGCCCATGTAGTGAAAGATTGTTCCCTTGTCGCAGGTGAAGCGGCTGCTGCCATCGGGCATCACGCCACGGCCCTGAGTGGCGCGGATCGAGGTACAGAGGTTGGAGCGGCGCGAGAGGCAGGTTTTGCACTGCCGGCATTCCGGCGTGTAGAGCGGAATGACGTGATCGCCAGGCTTCAACGACGTGACGCCCGGCCCGACCTCCCGCACAATGCCGACACCTTCATGGCCAAGGATCGCCGGGAACAGCCCTTCGGGATCGCGCCCCGAAAGTGTGTATTGATCGGTATGGCAGATGCCGGTCGCCTTCACTTCGACCAGCACTTCGCCGACCCGCGGGCCTTCGATGTCGATGGTTTCGATCGAAAGTGGCTTGCCTGGCCCCCATGCCACTGCTGCGCGCGTTTGCATTGTCCTGGACCCTTTAGCTGCCCCTTGCCAATTTGGCGCCGAGCGTGCCCCAGGTCCAGCACGCTGGGAGGCCGCATGAAACCCACGCGCCGCATCGTCTTGACCCTGCCGCTGCTGCTACCAGGTCTGGCCAGGGCGCAGGATCAGCCCATTCGCCTGATCGTTAACGGCACTCCGGGCAGCGCGACAGACCTACTGATGCGGGCGTTGGGAGAGGGGCTGTCACGCCGTCTCGGGCGGCCCGTCATCGCCGATAACCGGGCCGGTGCCGGGGGCTTCGCCTCCGCGTTGGCGGCGCGCGGTGCCCCGGCCGATGGGACAGTCCTGATCCAGGCCAATATCGGCGTGGCAGCGCTTGCGCCGATCGTCTTCCGCAAGCCGCCGCTCGATCCGGACCGGGAGTTGCTGCCGGTCGTGCATCTGACCGATACGCCCTTCGGCCTTGCAGTGCGGCCGGATGCGCCCGGGGGCGGCACGCTGTCGGGCTGGCTGGGCGCGATGCGGGACCGCCAGGGGGCGGCAATCGCAGTCAACAGCGCGACCGGTCTACCGCGTTTCGCCGTCCATCTGCTGGCGAGCCAGAGCCGCCAGCCTTTCACCCCGGTGATCTATCGCAGCTCCGGCGCCATGATCCCCGATCTTGAAGCAGGGCACGTGCCGGCCGGCATGACGATCGGGGCAGAGTTCATCCAGCAGCACCGCGCCGGGACGCTGCGCCTGATCGCGCAAAGCCAGGGCGAGGGGCGATGGGCGGCCGCGGCGGAGGTCCCGCGCTTCAACGAGGAGGGGGTGGATTTCGTGGGCAGCGCCTGGAACGCGCTGTTCGCGCCG
>CAITYE010000441.1 GCA_903896535.1 uncultured Paracraurococcus sp. | reverse complement strand
CCCTATGCGGGAAGAATCCTGCCGCGCGGACATGCCGATCATAGAGACCTCGATGTCCGCGGTGGCGTCCGGCTTCCGCATAGGGAGGCAGGACGTCTTGCCGGTCTGGCCAGTCAAGTCGCAACCAGTCAGAGGAGATCAAAAATGATCGTTTCAATCAATTACGACCTGAAGCGCCCAGGGCAGAACTACTCAGCGCTGTATAATGCTATAAAGGCGTGTGGGAGCTGGTGGCATTTCCTCGGCTCCACCTGGCTGGTCGATACAACGCTCAGCGCCCAGGGGGTTTGGGATCGTCTCGCGCCGCACCTCGACAAGAACGACTTCGTGCTCGTGATCGGCGTCACCCGCGATTATCAGGGCCAGCTCCCACAGGACGCGTGGGCCTGGATCAACAGCCGCGCCGCGAAGCGGGCGGCGTAAGGAGGCAGCGATGCTGCCCTCAAAAATCAATGCGGAGACAACGTCGTGGAACTCGATGCCATGGCCAGGGCGCTGCAGGAAAGTGGCGAGTACCGCGTCTTGCGTCGCTTGGTGCCGCGCAGCCGAATCGAAGAGGCAGACGGGCAGCCTACCCGGCAAGGACTCTTTGTCGACGTAGAGACCACCGGTCTCGATCCGGCAAACGACGAGATCATTGAGCTGGCGATGACGCGATTCACCTTTGGTCTGGATGGACGCATCTATGAAGTCGGCACGCCGTTCCAGAGGCTCCGGCAACCAAGCAGACCGATTCCGGAGCAGGTCACCGCGCTCACCGGCATCGACGATACGATGGTCGCTGGCCAGTCGATTGACCCGCTGGAAGTTGCCGCGTTCGTCGCGCCAGCCGCTTTGGTGATCGCCCACAATGCCGCCTTCGATCGACGCTTTCTTGAACGGTTCTGCCAGGCGTTTGTGGAGAAGCCTTGGGCCTGTTCGATGACCCAGGTCGATTGGATCGAGGAAGGGCACGAGGGAACCAAGCTCGCCTATTTGGCGGCTGGCGCTGGGTTCTTCTACGACCGGCATCGTGCTGCCAACGATTGCGCGGCGGCGATCGAACTACTGGCAAGACCCCTGCCGAAAAGCGGTGTGCGCGCAATGGCGCGCCTCTTGGAGCGAGCGCGGACCTCCACTTGGCGCATCTGGGCCGATGGCGCGTCGTTCGATCGGAAGGATCAACTCAAGGCACGAGGCTACCGGTGGAACGGCGACGGGATTGGCGGGCCCAGAGCTTGGTATATCGACGTGGCTGATGCCCAACGCGAGATCGAGATCAGCTTCCTGCAGACCGAAATCTATCAGCGAAAGGTGGAACTGGTTGTCCGTCACATCGACGCGCATAATCGGTTCTCAGAACGATAGGAATGGATCGGCGCAGCACTCGAGCCGCGCGGCGTGGGTAAGGCGCCGCCTCGCATTGTATCTGGCCCGGCAGCGACCCTGCTGGCCCGCATCCCCAAAGTGAACGGAGCCACCATGCAGATCGTTCTTGGTCTCGACGCAGACGGCCTCGCCGCACCCGCTACCACGACTGGCGCCGCGGCGGAGGCAGGCGGCCTTGTCACTGGCCCCGCCGGGCTGCTCCGCATGCTTGAAAGCCTGCTTGGCCTTGCCCTGCCGCCGGTGCCCACGGTGCGGCGCCTGGCCCGCTGGCGTGCCAAGCTGGCCGCCGCCGATGGGCCGGCGCGGTTCTGGCACCGCTCCTTCGCCACCGATCCCTTCGCCACTGCCCGGCTCTTGCTCGACTGGCGCGATACGCTCGTCGAGGCTGGCTGGACCCCGACGGTGCTTGGACCGGATGCGCCGGCGCGCCTTCTCGACTTGGCTGCCGCCGAGCGCGCCGCTCCTTCCCTGCCACCGGGCGAGACTGACCGGTTACGCCGTGCCATCAACGCCCTGCGGGACGATCCGCCGCCCACGCCTGTGGTGACACGACTGCGGCTGCTTGATCCGCCAGACCTGCTGCCGCCCGGCCTCCGGGCGCTAATCGCCGCACTGGCCGCGCACGGCGCCGATGTGATCGAAGAGCCGGCACCGGACGGCGCGGCTCTCGGCGATCTCGGCACGGTGCAGGGCATGCTGGCTGGGCTGCGGGAGGCCAGGGTCGCCGAGGATGGTAGCTTCGTGCTGCTGGAGGCGGAGACAGAGGGAGCCGCCGCGGAACTAGTGGCTGACCTCCTGGCCGCCGCACCGGACCCCGGCGGCTGGACCATCGTGACCACAAGGCCGACCGGATTGCTCGATGCTGCGCTCCGCCGGCGCCACCTGCCGCGGCTGGGCCGTGATGCCCGGTCCCCGTTGCGCGGCATCCTGCAGGTCCTGCCGCTCGCCCTGGCGGTACGCTGGCGACCCTTCGATGCACGGCGCCTCCTGGAACTGCTGCAGCTGCCGCGCAGCCCGATTCCGCGGGAGGTACGCCACAAGCTGCTGCGCCTGCTGCCCGAGACTCCTGGCCGCGGCAGTAGCGCCTGGCGCACTGCCATCGAGGATGGCTTGGCAGAATGTCGCGAGCGCCTCACCGCGGAGGATCCGAGCCGCGCCGCATCTCGCATGGATGAGGCCACTGCGGCCGTCGCCACCTGGCTGGAGGCACCGCTCGCTGATCCCGATCATGGATTGCCGACCGACGAGTTCCTGATTGCCTGCAACGGAGTGGCGCGCTGGGCACAGCGCCAGGCAGCTGCCGATGTGCCGTTGGCGGCAGTGCTTGCCGCTCATGCGCTGACCTTGGCCGAGGCGGCGCGCGAAACCGGTCTCCCCGCCCTGCCCCGGCTTGATCTCGAGAGGTTGCTCGACACCATCCTCGCTGAGGGCGAGGCAGACCCGGAGGCTCCGGCAGAGGCAGCGCCCTGGACAGTGGCGACGGCGCCGGGCGCTGTCTGGGCCAGCATGCCCAGGTTGCTCTGGTGGGGCTTCGACGAGCCAGCCCTACCGCAGATGTTGCCTTGGTCGGCCGAGGAGCAGCAGGCGCTGCGCGCGGCCGGCTGCTTGCCCTGGCCACCAGAGGCCGCCCTCGCCACAGACTCTCTGGCGTGGCGCCGGCCGATCATGGCGGCCCGTCGCGGCGCAGTGCTCGTCGCAATTCGGCCGGCAGGGACAGAGGCGCATCCGCTGGCCCATGAACTGGCACCGCTGCTCGAACCTTACCCAGGTCTGCGACTAAGGGCGGAGGCGTTGCTGGTTTCTGCTGCCCCGGTGCTGGCGGGCGTCGCGCTGCCTCGCGCTGCCGCCATCCCTGCGATGCTACCGTCGGCCCGCGGAACCTGGCAGGCGGGCACGCCGATCTCGGTCCGGCGTGATACCGACAGCGCCACGGCGATCGAATCCCTGCTCGGCTGCCCCTTCGGCTGGACCATGCAATATCGCGCCGGGCTCTCCCCCGGGCGCTTTGCCTCGATCGCGGAAGAGGAGCGTCTGATTGGCCTGCT
>CAITYE010000440.1 GCA_903896535.1 uncultured Paracraurococcus sp. | reverse complement strand
CCCTCCGCGTCGAGATTTGGTCAGGCGACCGAACATCAGCCCAACCAGGTGCGGGGAGTAGGAAGACATGAGCGCGGCGCTCGATATCACCGGTCTGGCGGGGCACCGACCCTCGGCCGGCAAATCCGACCCAGTTGCCCGGGCGCGGGCCATTGCCCCGATCATCGAGGCCGCGGCACCGCGGACCGAGGCCGAAAAGGCGCTGCCGCCGGAGGTGCTGGACGCCATGCATGGTGCGGCGATCTTTCGCACCCTGATCCCCCGCGCCTACAACGGCGAGGAAATCCGCCCTGCCCAGTTCTTCCGCCTGCTGGAGACGGTCGCCGCGGCGGATGGCTCGACCGGCTGGATGCTGTGCCAGGGGTCTGGCTGTTCCTTCGCCTCGGCTTACCTCGATCCCTCGTCGGCGCGGGCGATCTGGGGCGATCCGCGCGGCGTGCTGGCCTGGGGCTATGGCACCGGCGATGCGCATGTGGTGCCCGGCGGCTACCGCGTGAAGGGCACCTGGGGCTTTGCCTCCGGCCAGAAGCACGCCACCTGGATCGGCGGCCATTGCCGGATCATCGAGGCCGATGGCTCGATCCGCAAGGACGCCGATGGCACCCAGGTCGAACGCTCGATGCTCGTGCCCCGCGCGCAGGTGCGCTTCCACGATGTCTGGAACGTCGTCGGGCTGCGCGGGACCAATAGCGATACCTACAGCTTCGACGACCTCTTCGTGCCGGACGAATTCGCCGTCCGGCGCGATCTGGACCATGAGCGGCGGGTCGATAGCCCGCTGTATAAATTCACCACGACCAATCTTTATGCCTCGGGCTTCGCCGGCGTCTCCATGGGCATCGCCCGCGGCACCCTCGATGCTTTCATTGCCATGGCGAAGACCAAGACCGCCGCCTCCCAGCCCAAGCCGATGCGTGAGAGCGAAGTGCTGCAAAGCGGCATCGCGCAATCCGAGGCGAAGCTCCGCTCAGCCGGCGCCTGGTTGGTCGAGGTGCTGGAGCAGGCCTGGGATGTTGCCGAACGAACCGGGCAGGTCGGCATGGAGGAGCGGGCCTGGATCCGTCTCGCCACCACCTCGGCGATCCATCGCGCCAAGGAGGTCGCCGAATGGGCCTATCACGAGGCTGGGGCCTCGGCGATCATGATAGGCGGACCGTTTGAGCGGCGGATGCGCGACATCCACGCATCCGGCCAGCAGGTGCAGGGCCGGAGTTCGCACCTTGAAATGTGCGGCCAGTATATTCTGGGGATGAACCCCGCCGGTCGTTTCTTCTGAGTCGCCTCGCCTTTATTTCACGGAGGAAACCATGCCGCTCGAAGGCCTCAATCACTACACCATTCGTCCTGCCGATCTGGAGCGGACCAAGGCGTTCTATGAAGGCGTTCTTGGCCTGCATAACGGCTATCGACCGCCGCTGAACTTCCCCGGCTATTGGCTCTATGTCGGTGACAACCCGACCGTGCATCTCATCGGGCCCCGCGTCGATGATGGCCACCCCAAGCACCGCGAAGCCGGCCCAACCGGCCTGCTCGACCACATTGCTTTCACCTGCTCGGGCCTTGCTGACATGAAAGCGCGCCTGAAGGCTCAGGGCATCGCGTTCGAAGAGCGCGTCATTCCGCGGGACCGACAGACCCAGCTTTTCCTCCACGACCCCGATGGGGTGGCGGTGGAACTGAACTACGACCCGAAGGAGACGCCGGCCGCTGCTTGAGCGCGGCTGGCCAAGGCAGGGTTGGCGGGATAGGATTCCCGCAGCCTGCCGGAGGAAATAATGACCAAGATCTCGCTGGGCCGTCGCGCAGCGCTCGGCCTTGCCGCCACCTCTATGCTGCCGCGTCTGGGGCACACCCAGGGCACTTGGCCGGACCGGCCGATAACCTTCGTCGTCAGCTTTCCTCCGGGTGGGTCCACGGATGTCTCGGCGCGCCTCGTGGCGCCGGGGCTCGGCGAACTCCTCGGCAAGCCCATCGTGATCGAGAACCGCGGCGGGGCCGGTGGCAATATCGCCATGGGCTATGTCGCCCGCGCGACCCCTGATGGCTACACTTTCCTTGTGGCCAGCAGCGTCTTCGTGGTGAATGCCAGCCTCTATCGCAGCGCGCCCTACGATCCGTTCCGGGATTTCGTCACGGTTGGCACGCTGAGCGCCTCGCCCAACGTCGTCTGCGTGCGCACCGACAGTCCGATCAAATCGCTGCCCGAGCTGATTGCGCTGGCCAAGGCGGACCCCGAAAGGTTCAACTATGCCAGCCCCGGTATCGGCACGACGCCGCATCTGGCCGGCGAGGTGCTGAAGCTGCGGACCGGCATGCCGATGACCCATGTGCCCTTTCAGGGCGGTGGGCCGGCTGTGCAGGCCATCCTCGCCAATACCGTGGAGGTGATCGTCGCGGCCCAAGGCACGGTCGCGACCCAGTTGCAGAGCGGCCAGCTTCGGGTCTTGGCCCAGACGGGGGCGACCCGTTCTCCGGATATGCCCGATGCTCCGACGCTTGAGGAACTCGGGATCAAGGATGCGGTCTCTGAGACCTTCAACGCCGTCTATGCGCCGGCCGCCACGCCCCGGCCGATCGTCGCCCGGATGGCGGCGGCCATTCTCGACGTCCTCAAGAGCCCGGAATTGCAGGTGAAGTTCCGCGCCGCGGGCGTGCCGGTGGCGCCCGAGGGGGCGGATGGTTTGCAGGCCCGGGTCGCGCGTGAGGTGCCGATGTGGCGCAACGTCATTCAGCAATCGAAAATCGTGGCCGAGTGAGAGGAAATCCCGAGTGACCAAGCCCTGGCACGAGATCGTGGTCGAAGTGCTGAAGGCGAACGAGATTCGCCTCATCCCCTACGTCCCCGATAATGTCCTGAAGCCGCTGATCAATGCGATCCACGCGGACCCGTTTTTCACCACCTTCAGCACGGCGCGTGAGGAGGAGGCTATCGGGATCGTTTGCGGTGGCGTGATGGCTGGCATGCGCGGCATGGCGCTGATGCAGACATCGGGCTTCATGACCCTGCCTAACGTGCTCGCCAGCCTGCCCTGCTCGTTCCAGATCCCGGCACTGATGATGGTCAGTGAGCGCGGCACGCTTGGCGAGTTCAACATGGGCCAGGCCGCGGTCTGGCGCACCATGCGGCCGACGCTCGATGGGCTGGCGATGCCCTGGCATGTCATCACCCGCCTCGACGAATGTGAGTTCATCACCGACCGGACGATCAAGCAGGCGCTGATGACCCAAAGCCCTGCCTGCCTGCTGCTCTCGCCGCTGTTGACTGGCGGCAAGGCCTCCCCTGTGCGGACGGGACACTGAGCCATGGCCGAGACCAATCTGCACCGGATGCATCGCTTCGACCTGACGAAGCGGCTCGTCGCCAAATTGCAGCGCGAGGAAGCCGTCATCGGTGGCATCGGGCATTCCAACTTCGATCTCTGGGCGGCAGGGCATCGGCCACAGAATTTCTACATGCTGGGCTCGATGGGCCTGGCGATCCCCATTGCGCTTGGCGTGGCGCTCGCTCAGCCGGCTCGGCGCTGCTTCGCTCTCGAAGGTGACGGTTCGCTGCTGATGCAACTCGGCTGCCTTGCCACGGTGGCGACGCTCGCGCCGAAGAACCTGACGATGCTGATCATGGACAATGGTTCCTATCAGATCACCGGCGGCCAGGCGACGCCGGCGGCGGGTGGTGCGGATTTCGTCGCGATCGCCCGTGGTTGCGGCCTCCGTAGCGCAGTCTGGGCGACGGATGAGACGGATTTCGACGCCCAGATCGATCGTTGTCTCGCCACCGACGGGCCGCATCTCATCGGCCTGAAGCTGGATGATCAGCCGCCCGCGGCGCAGACCGAACGCGACCCGCCGCAGCTGCGCGACCGTTTCATGCGGGGTATGGGCGTGAAGAAGAGCAAGCTGCCGGGATAAGGGACGGGGAGGGCGGCTTCACAACGGCGCCCGATCAACGGCATCCTTCCGGCAAAACCCAGGAGGAAACCGATGCCGACCCGTCGCGCCGCGCTTGCGCTGCCTATGCTCTGGCCCGGCCTTGCCCGCGCGCAGGGCGCTTGGCCGAACCGCCCGGTGCAGCTGATCGTCCCCTGGGCGGCTGGCGGCGGCACAGATACCGTCGCCCGCATCTTCGCCCAGGGCCTGCAGACGGAAATCGGCCAGCCGGTCAATGTGGTGAACCGCACCGGCGGCGCTGGGATAACCGGCCATGCCGCCATCGCGGCCGCGACGCCGGATGGTTACATGCTGGGTATCGGCACATCGGAATTCGCCACCTTCCGGATCATGGGACAGAGCGAGCTCGGCCCCCAGGATTTCGACCTGCTGTCCCGCCTCGCCCTGCTGCCAGCGGGTGTCACCGTTGCCGGCAATGCGCCCTGGCGCGATGTCCAAGCCTTCGCGGCCGCGCTCAAGGAAGGTCGCAAGGGGCAGTTCACAGGCTCCGGAGTCGGGCCGGGGGGGTCATGGCATCTGGCCTGCGCCGGCATGTGTCGGGCCCTTGGCCTGCCCGCCGATCAGGTGCGCTGGATCCCCTCGACCGGCGGCGCGCCAGCACTGCAGGACCTGGTCGCCGGTGGCCTGAGCCTCTTCACCGGCTCGCCGGTTGAGGCGCAGTCGCTCGCCAGTGCTGGGCGGGTTCGGGTGCTGGCCGTGATGGCCGATGCCCGCATGGCAACCTTCCCCGAGGTACCGACGCTGCGGCAGGCGGGGCTCGACTGGGTCTATCAGAACTGGTTCGCCCTGATCGCGCCGAAGGGCCTGCCGGCAGAGGTGCGGACGGCGCTGCTGGCCGCTGCCGCGCGCGCGCATGCCCGTGCCGATGTCCGAGAGCAGATGACGGGCCGCGGCATCGTTCCGGTCTGGGAGGATCCGGCCCAGTTCGCCGCCTTCGTCGGCCAATTCAGCGAAACCACTGGCACGCTGCTGCGTGAACTCGGCCTTGCCAAAAGCTGAATGCGCGTGACCGGCTTCGACCACCCGATCATCGACGCCCATCATCACTACTGGGATCTCACGCAGAATCCGCATCCCTGGTTGCGCGATCTGCCGATGATCCCCTTCCGCTACGGCGATTATGGGCCGCTGCGCGGGCGGGATTTCCTGCCCGCCGATTACGCGGCCCTGGCCGCCGGGCTGCCGATCCTCGCCACAGTGACCATGGAGGGCGAATGGGACCCGGCGGATCCTTGGGGCGAGGCGCGCTGGATCAGCGACCTTGCCGCACGAGAAGGCCGCCCGGCGGCGCATGTCGCCCAGGCCTGGCTCGATCGCCCCGACCTGCCGGCGGTCCTGGAGGCTCTTGCACGCCTGCCCCTGGTCCGTGGCGTTCGCCACAAGCCGCGGAGCGCCGCCGCGCCGCATCTGTTGGAACGCGGCGCCATCGGCGGCATGGGCGATCCGCGCTTTCGCGCCGGCTATGCAGCGCTTGCCGCGCATGGCCTGCACTTCGAACTGCAGACCCCCTGGTGGCATCTGGATGAGGCGCTCGACCTCGTCGCGGCGCAGCCCGAGGTGACGCTGATCCTGAACCATACCGGCCTGCCGGCCGATCGCAGTGTCGCGGGGCTGGCCGGCTGGCGCGCCGCCATGCGTCGGCTGGCTGAGGCGCCGCAGGCCCTGGTGAAGCTCTCCGGCCTAGGTCTGCCGGGGCGGCCATGGACGCTGGCCGATCATCAGCCGGTCATCCACGAAACGATCGAGATCTTTGGCCCCGGGCGCTGCATCTTCGCGTCGAACTTCCCCGTGGATGGTCTCTGCGTCGGCTTCGCCGAGCTTTGGGAAGGCTTTCGCCAAGCCGTCGCCGACCTGCCGCGGTCCGAGCGAATCGCGCTGTTCCATGACAATGCCGTTCGCGCTTATCGCCTGGCATTGCCGCTCCTCGCCGGCTGAGGCAATATCGCGGTCGGTTATCGATTTTGCGTAGGAGATGAGCATGTCCGGCACCAACGCGCCCGCGACGCTTGAGGGACGCTTTCCCATGGTGCGCCGTCTGGCCGCCGGCTGGTGGGTCTTCCTGGTGCGCGGCATCGCCGCCATCCTGTTCGGCCTGTTCACCTTCTCGACGCCTGGCCTCACGCTCGCAATCATTATCGGCTTTCTTGCGGCCTGGATGCTCATCGATGGCTTCGGCACGCTGTACAACGCCATCAAGGGGCCGGCGGAACGACAGGGCTTCTGGTTCTGGCTGGATGGCATCGTCTCCATCCTCGCCGCCGCGGCGATCCTCTTCGCGCCTGGCTTGGCGGAAATCACCCTGGTTTATGTGGTGGGATTCTGGACCATCGCGATCGGTATCTTCCGGCTGATCGTGGCCTTTCGCATCGGCTCCATCCTGCTTGGCCTGCTCGGAGCCCTGGCTGTCTTCTGCGGTGTCTGGCTGGTGATGAACCCCATGCCTGGGCTGCTGGCCTTGATCTGGATCGTCGGCTTCCAGGCGCTTCTGATGGGCGGCATGCTCCTCGCCTTCGGCTTTCGCCTGCGCAAGGTCGCTAACGATCCGCACGGGCCGGCGGCCGAGCGCGGGTGACCTTGCCGGCCGGGGCATTCACGGCGAGATTGCCGCCCTGACCGCCAGGGGGCGCCGCTTGTGTCCGAACCGCCGCAGACCGTCGTCCCAGCCCCCCGTGACCTCTTCCTCGGCTATCTGAAGATCGGCCTGTTCGGCTTTGGCGGCGTCGCCGCCTGGGCCCGGCGCGTCATCGTTGAGGAACGGCGCTGGCTGACCGAGCGCGAATACGCCGAGGTGCTTGGCCTCGGCCAGGTCTTGCCCGGGCCCAATGTCGGCAATGCCGCGGTCATGATCGGCCGGCGCTTCCATGGCCTGCCGGGCGCGCTG
>CAITYE010000439.1 GCA_903896535.1 uncultured Paracraurococcus sp. | reverse complement strand
GCCGGTGCGGATGGCGGCAACCTTGGCCAGGCCCTTGGCCCCGCGGGCCCGGGCATGGGCCGCGGTCTCCAGCACCAGGAAGGCGGCACCGGCGCCGGTGATGTAGCCACCGCCCCCGGCGGCGCGCGCCGCGAAGGGGGCCCAGTCGCCCCGCCATGCGGCGCCGGAGGCGCTGTGCATGACCAGCATGTCCCAACGCCCGGCGATATAGGCGCCGCCCACCAGGGCGATATTGCCGCGCCCGGCGCCCAGCCGGGCGGCGGCGATCCGCACCGCATCGGCCGCGGCCTCCTCCTCACCCATGAAGGTACGGGAGGAGCCGATGACGCCGTGGACGATCGAGATGTTGCCCGCCAGCAGGTTCGAAAGCTGGGCGAGAAAGAGCGTCGGCCGCAGCCCATTGGCGAGCCGCTCATTCAGGATCACCGCCGCTTCGGCGGGCGGCAGCTTGGCGATCTCGGCGCAGATCTGGTCATCGAGGGCGATGTCGCGCTCGCCGCCCGCGGCGGCGACGATCAGGTGCATCTCCCCGACCAGCGCCCGCGCCTCGGCATGGTCGAGCGCGAGGCCGGCGGTATAGGTCCCAAGGCGCTGCCAGGGCTCCATCTGCCGCTGGTCGCCTTTCTTCGGGATCTGCCGGTCCAGCTCCAGCGTCGGGAGCGGATGGACGGGAAAGGGGGCGAAGCCGGTGGCATCGACCACCGGCTGGGCGGTGCCGTTCAGCACCCCGGCATGCGCCGCTGGCCCCTCGCCGAGCGAGGAGACCAGGCCGACGCCGGTGATCCAGATATCCTCGGTCATGCAGCGGGGTCCCCGATGAGGCCGATGCGCACCGCCTGGGCCCGCATCTCGGCCTCCAATTCCTTGGCGGGGAAGGGCAGGGTGCGGAAGGTCAGCTCGGCATCGCAGATGCGCTTTCCGGCGGCGCTGATCCGGGCCTTGGTCACGGCGTAGCCCGAGCCGTCATGGACCAGTTCGGCGACCACTTCCAGGCGCGTCTCCGGGGTGACGAAGGTACGGAATTTCGTCTCCTTGGCGCCGGAGAGGAAGGGCATGCGGTCGAACCCGAAGCGGTGCAGCAGCAGATAGCCCGAGGCCTGGGCCATGGTCTCCAGCAGCAGGACGCCGGGCACCAGCGGATAGCCGGGGAAATGCCCCTCAAATACAGTGCTCTCGCGCGGTACCAGCGCCTCCGCCTCGATCCGCTCGGCATCGACCGAGCGGACCCGGTCGATCATCTGGAAATACTCGAGGCGCACGGCGGATCAGGCGGACTTGGCTGCCACCAACTCCTCGATCCGGGTGGCGAGGTTCTTCATGACGAAGAACTTCTCCGCCGGCTCGTTTCCGGCGTTCACCTCCTGTGTCCAAGACTCAATCGGCACCTTGATGCCGAAGGCCTTGTCGATCGCGAAGACGATGTCGAGGAAGTCGAGACTGTCGATGCCAAGATCGTCGATCACGTGGCTATCGGGGGTGATCTTCTCGCGCGGGACATCGGAGGTCTCGGCGATGATGTCGGCGATTTGGTCAAACGCCGAGGCCATGGCGCGACTCCGGTCAGAAGGGTTCGAAGGACGTTGTCTTTGGCGCGGATGGCCGGGAATGTCCAGCCTTCGGCTACCCTGCTGTCAGCCGGCCGGGCGGCGCCAGTCGTCGGTCGGGCCGGTGACCTCGCGGGCGCCCTCGATATTCAGGTGCAGCTGACGTGGCACGCAGAGCATGTTCACCGAGACGATGCCCTGGAAGCGATCATCCGGTCGGGCGCGAAAATTCGGCTGTCGTACATAGGGCGGCAGGTGCCAGTACATCCGGTACTCCATCTCCTACAGCAGCGTGATCAACCCCGGCGAACGGTCCGCCCGATCGTTCCCGGCATAGATGATCGGGGCGTGGCGGGTGATGGTGGCGCGGGCACCACGCAGCACCTCGGCCTCCATGCCCTCAACATCAATCTTCAGCATATGCAGCGCCGGCAGGTCGAAGCTGTCCAGCGTGACCAGCCGCACCTTATCGCCGGCCGCATGGCCCTCGGTCATCGACAGGCCGCCGAAATTATTGGCGGTGTTTGGGTCCAGCCGAGGCACCAGGATCTCGCCCGGGGCACTGCCGACCGCGGCCCAATGCGGTTCCACCTGCTCCAGCCGGTTGAGCGCGAGGTTGGCGCAGAGGATCTGGAACATGCCGCGCTGCGGCTCGAAGGCCAGGACCCGCCCGGCCGGGCCGACCGCCTGGGCGATGGCCACCGTATGCGCCCCGATATTGGCCCCGGCCTCAACCACCGTCATGCCCGGCTGCAGAATCTGCCGGAACAGATCCGTCTCGCCTTCCGAGAACTCGCCATAGAGGTCGAGCATATTGCCGCAATAGATATCGTTGACGTTGTACAGCAGCACCCCGTGCCGGCAGCGACGCAGGCGGAGCGGACCGTCCTCAATCAGCGGGGCGTCGCTGCTGGGCTGGGACATGATACGGCTCCTCAGGGCGCAGAGCGACGATAAGGCTTTCTAGCTACCGCGCCGCACGGGCAGGGGCAAACCTGCCTCCGGCTTGGCTTGCTCCCATGCCTTTGGCATGGCTTGCCCCCACGCCCCCGGCGTGCGGTGATGCCGCCCGAAATCCTGGGGGAGCCCATGCCACGCCGCATCGTCCGCGCCGAAAGCTTCGTCTATCGCGCGCCCATCGAAAACCCGGTGATCAATGCCTTCGGCACGCTGCGCGAACGGGTGGCCGTCTTCATCCGCCTGACCGATGCCGGGGGGGCGACCGGCTGGGGCGAGGTCTGGGGCAATTTCCCCTCGATCGGCGTCGAGCACCGGGCCCGGCTGTTCGATGGCTTCGTCGCGCCGCGCCTGCTCGGCCAGACAATCGAGGATATTCCCGCCTGGTGGGCCGCGAGCGAACGCGCGCTGCACCTGTTCGGCCTGCAGGCCGGCGAGCCCGGGAGCTTCGCCGCCGCCCTGGCCGGCGCCGATCTCGCGCTGCATGACCTCGCCGCGCGCCGGGCCGGCCTGCCGCTCTGGCGGTATTGGGGCGGCACGGATGCGGGCCCGGTGCCCGCCTATGCCAGCGGCCTCAACCCCGATGAACAGGCGCTCGCGCAGATGGCCGAGGCGCGCGCCGCCGGGCACCGCACCTTCAAGGTCAAGATCGGGTTCGGCGAAGCGCGCGACCTCGCCACCCTGCGCCCGGTCTTCGCCGGCCGGCGGGCGGCGGAGCGGGTGATGGTCGACATCAATCAGGGCTGGTCGCTGCCCTCGGCCATGCGCATGGTCCAGGCGCTGGCCGAGTTTGACCTGACCTGGATCGAGGAGCCGCTGGCCGCCGATCGTCCGGCCTGGGAATGGGCGCAGGTCGCCGGCGCCAGTCGGGCGCCCCTGGCGGCGGGCGAGAATATCCGCGGTGCGGCCGCCTTCCACAACGCCTTCGCCGAACACCACCTGGGCTTCGTGCAGCCGGATGCGGCCAAATGGGGCGGCGCCTCGGCCAATTTGCCGATCGCCCGCGCGGCGGTGCAGGCCGGGCTGGCCTATTGCCCGCATTGGCTGGCCGGCGGGGTCGGCCTGCTGGCCTCGCTGCACATGCTGGCCGCCGTGCGCGGCCCCGGGCTGCTGGAGATGGACGCCAACCCCAACCCGCTCCGCAGCCTGGTCACCGACCCGGTGCTGCGGCTGGCGGCGGGGCAGGTGGCTTTGCCCGCCGGTGTCGGCCTCGGCACCGAGCCTGACCTCGCGGCGCTGGCCCCCTATCTGGCGTTGCGGACCGACCGCGCCGCCTGATCGGGGCCGTCCTCGAAGGCCGCATAGGGGGGCGCGGCGAAGACCACGCGGCCATCGACCATGGTCAGCAAGCTAGTGATGTCGGCGATCTCCTCGACCGGCACATCGAGGTAGTCGGCGCTCAGCACCGCCAAATCGGCGAGGCGCCCTGGCGCCAGCCCGCCGCGCCGGGCTTCCTCGAAACTGAACCAGGCGCTGCCTTCGGTATAAAAGCGCAGCGCCTGCAGCCGGTCCGGCTGTTCGGTTGGGCCACGTAGGGCCAGCCCGGCCACGGTGCGGCCATCCAGCAGCCAGCGCAGCGCGACGAAGGGGTTGTACCCCATCACCCGATGCGCGTCGGTCCCGGCGCCGATCGGCAGCCCCAGCCGCGCGGCTGTCATGATGGGCGGCAGGCCTTCGCCCAGCGCCGCCACGCCGCGGGCGGCGATGAAGGCCTCGCCCCGGAAGTGGAAGCCGTTCTGCACCAGCCAGCCCAGGCCAAGCGCGCGCATCCGCCGCAAGCTGGCCAGCGAGGCATCGTTCAGATGCGCGATGGACCAGCGCAGCGGGGCAATTGGCGCCGCTGCATTCACCCCCTCCAGCACCTCCAGCAGTTGCGGGACGGTGGCGTCGTTGTTCCAATGGAAAGTCGCGGTCAGTCCGCGCGCCTGCGCCCAGCGCAGCACATCTGCCAGTTGCGCGCGCTGTTCGGCGCTGGGCGCGTCGTTGTCGTACATCCCCCAGGTGACATTCTCGCCAATGCCGTTGAAGCGCAGCCAGTCATCGCCGAAGCCCATCGGCAGCAGCGCGGTGAGCGCGGCGAAATCGGCGGCTTCCTCACCCCGGCGCGGGGCGCAGAGGCTGTAGCGGATGCGCAGCGTCAGCCCGCCTTCCCGCCATAGGTGAAAGACCGGCTGATACGCCGCCGGCGGCAGGTTGTAGCCGCCGGGGTCGAGCACGCCGGTCAGCCCGAAGCGGTTCAGTTCGCGGAAGAAGGCGCGGGTCCCCTGGCGCTGGCTTGCGGCATCGGGCGGCGGCAATTGGTCGAAGACCGCGCTGATCGCCCGCGCCGGGCCGCGCCACCAGCCGGGGGCATCGGGGTCCGGCGCCAGCCCGCCGCCGGCCGGGATGCCCAGCGCCGCCGCGGCCTCCTCGCTCAGGAACAGGCGGTTGTAGAAAAGCTGGATATAGACGCGCCGGCCGGGGGCGGCGGCGGCGATCTCCTCGGCGCGGGGCAGGCGGGCTTCGGCGAACTGGTCAGGCGTCCAGCCGCCGGCGACCACCAGCCAGGCATCCTCTGGCGTCGTGGCGGCGTGGGCGCTGAGGCGGGCAAGCGCGTCCTTGATGCTGGCGGCGCCGATCCAGCTGACCTCCTGGCCCCAGGCGGCGCCGGCGCGGATGGCGTGGATATGGCTGTCGATCAGCCCGGGGATGACGGTGCGCCCGGCCAGCGGGATCACCCGCGTCGCCGGCCCGGCCAGGGCAGCGATCTCGGCGGCAGTGCCGAGCGCGGCGATCGCCTGGCCACGGATCGCAATGGCTTCGGCCGGCGGGGCGTCGAAGCGGAGGATGCGGCCGCCGGTCAGGATGGTATCGGCCGGCTGCGCCCAGGCCGGCGCGGCCAGCAGCAGCAGGGCGACGAGCGCGCGGATCAAAGCCGCTGCAGGGTGCAGTTGGTCTCGTTGGCTTTCGCGTTCGCCTGACCACGGCGGACCAGGGCGGATTGGCGGTAGCCCTCCTTGCGGCAGCTGACCTCCACCGCGTCGGCTGGGACGTCCTTGGCCACATGCGCGCGATAGATGCCAAGGATATTGGTCTTCAGCGTGACCGTCTCCCCCCGCTTCGGGGTCAGCAGCACTTCGGCGCCGGCGACGCCGAGGCCGCGGGTATCGCGCACCACGCCGAAGAAGACCGGGCCGGCATCGTCGGCTTCCTCGCTGCCGTCATAGCCCTCACCGCCGGCCCGGGCGGGCAGGGGGGCGAGCAGGGGGGCGAGCAGGGGCAGGGCCAGGGCCAGCAGCAGCAGGGGCAGGCGCATCTCCGTCTCCTCCGTCTCCGGGCGCGGGTCAGAAGCGCCAGTAATAGCGCAGGGCGTAGATCAGCAGGGGGATCGCGACCAGGGGTGCGACCCAGGCGGGCCAAAGCGGCCAGCGCGCCCGACCCGGCCCGGCCATGGCCGCGGCGAGGCCAGCAAGCAGCGCCCCGCCGCCCAGGCTGTTCGTCACCCAGCCGTACCAATACATCGCCGGCCCCTCGTCGCGCACCGCCGGGGCATAGCCCCAGTCGAGCCGCCCGGTGCCGGGATGATAGGTGAAAAGCGGCCAGTTCTGCATTTCGCAGAGCGTGTAGATCGCGGGCACCAGAACCGCGAAGGCGACGACGAAGGCCCGGCCGCGGGGCGGATCCGGCGGGTCCTGCATCAGCCGAAGCCCCGGACGTTGTTCACCACATGGCCGACAAGAAAGAGCAGCCAGCTCATCCCCGCCAGCAGCCCCGTGGTCCAGCGCCGGGCGGCGGCATAGCCGGCATCCCGCGCCCGCTGCCAGCTGCGCCAATAAAGCGGCAGCAGGCCGAGGCCGAGCACGGCCACATGCTCCTTCACCTCAAACGCGCCGAGGGTGAGCCAATAGCCCTCCGCCTCGATCGGGACGCGGACATAGATGCGGTAATGCACGTAGATCCAGCCGCCGAGGACGAAGGCGACGATCCAGAGCAGGCAGATTGCACCGGCATAGCCGGGGCCGGAGACGCGGCGGAAGCGGGTGAGGAAGCCATCGGCCGCGCCACGCGGGGCCGGGGCGAGGACGGCCATCGCCTGATGGGTGACGGCGCCCAGCAGGGCGACCGAGGCCAGCATGTGCAGGGTGAGGAGCGTGGTCCAGAAGGCGGCGGGCGAGATGATGTCGTAGATCGCCTCCATCGCTTCCTCTCCGGTACGGCGCGGGCGGCGATTATGCGGACGCCGGGGCCGCTGGCAAATCTGTATGCCATAACTACCGAGTTTTTAGAATTTCTCGATCCATAATTTACAATCGATACTCTACCGTATTTGATCTTCAGGGGAGAGATCCATGCCGCCTCGTTTATTTGCCCTTCTGCTCGCGCCGACCTTGCTCGGCGCCTGTGCGACGATTGTCGAAGGCACTTCCAAGAGTGTTTCTGTCGTGACAACGCCGCCGGGTGCGGCCTGCGCCCTTTCTCGCGCCGGGGCCCCGCTCGGCACCATCAACCCGACGCCCGGCAGCGTGACGCTTTCGAAGTCGAAAAACGACATCAACGTGAATTGCACCAAGCCTGGCTATAAGCCGGCCGCCGTCACGGTTTCCTCAAAATTCGTTGGTACGACCGTTGCGAATATCCTGGTTGGCGGCGTAGTCGGCGTGGTCGCCGATGCTGCGTCGGGCGCTAACTTTGATCCCCCGGCCCAAATTGACGTGTCACTTGAGCCCGACGCGCCGGCAGTGACAGAGGCGGCCGCAAGTGCCTTTGGAATAACCCCGGAAAGCACGACGCCGCGTCGGCGCGCGACGTCCCGCCGTAACAGCGGGAACTGATCTCCGTCCCGGCGCCGGTCGGTCTTTTGGCGCGGCTGGTGCCCCCGGGGAGACTCGAACTCCCATGCCCTCACAGGCGGGCGATTTTGAGTCGCCTGCGTCTACCGTTCCGCCACAGGGGCCGCGCACCGCTATGCGTAGCCCGCGCCCCGCCGCTGGTCCAGACGCTCAGAACACCGTCCCATCGCTCTCGATGCGCAGCGGCGGCCCGCCATCGGCCCGGCGTTCGGCCGCCAGGCGGCGCCCCGCCCACCAGGTGCCGCCTTCCAGCACCTTGGCCAGCGGGAAGCTCTCGGCGGAAACGCCGAGGCGCGCCCGCACCAGCGGCGCCAGCCGGTCCAGCAGCGCGACCGTCAGCGCCCGCCATTCCACCACCAGCGCCTCACCCGGCGCATGCGTCCGCGCCAGCACCGCCGGGTCGCGCGGGGCGATCACGCCCATATCGAGGAAGAGGCCGCCATTGCGGTATTCCGGCAGCCCCGTCAGCGCATCCAGCCCCGTCACCCGCAGCCCCGCCCCCTCCAGCGGCTCCACCAGGGAATAAGCGAGCCATTGCGAGAGCTTGTGGAAGGGGATCAGCCCGGTCGTCGCATCCGCCCGGCGAAGGCCCGGATGCCGCCAGCAATCGCCGAGGTTCACCCCCTCCAGCGTCAACCGCCCCGGCCAGATCGGCCCCAGGCGCCGCAGCACGGCAATCAGGATGGCGCGCGCCGGCACCGTGCCGTCGACCGCCGCGGCGGCGAGGTCATCGAACAGCGCGCCCGGCCGGGGCAGGGCCGCGCCCAGCCGGTTCAGCAGCGCCACCCGCCCGGCCAGCCCCACCAGCGGATTGTCGGGCCCCGCCTGCATCCCCGCGGCCAGCTCGGCCTCAGTCAAGCCGGCCAGCCGCGCCCCGTCGGCGCGCAGCGAATGCCCATCCGCGGCGAAGGCGCCGGCGGCGAACATCGCCAACGAGGCAATCGCGAGGCCTTCGGAGCGGCCATGGCTCTCTCCGGTCGCCGCCTCCCGGTACCGCCAGGCCATGCCGGCCCCGGCATCGAGCAGGACGGAGACGATCACGGCATCGAAGCCGGCGCGCGCCCGCTCGGCGGGGTCGGTCGGCAGCCGTGGCCCAAGCGCCGCCCAGCGGTCATGCCCGCCCACCCCGAAATGCCGCCAGCGCGCGTGATAGGGTACAGCGAGATCGGGGTAGCGTTCGCGGGTGATGGCAGCCACCAGATCAGCCGTCGCGCCGAGCCGTTCGGGATGCACGCTCCAGCCCGAAAGCCGCTGATCGAGGCCGAGGGCCAGCAGGGCCTGGGCGCGGTCGCGCACCGCCTCCGGCGTCAGCAGCGCGGCGGCCGCACTCACATCTCCCCCAGCGGCCGGCCGATCACGCCCTTCAGCGCCTCGGCGCTTTTGGCGTCCGGGGCGAAGTAGCCCGCGGCCTTCTTCGCCTCCATCTCGACGCTCGCATCGGGCGGGATGCGCTCGGGCGGGATCGGCACCCGCTCGCCGATCTCGATCCCCTGCTCGACCATCGCGTCGTGCTTCATGTTGGACATGGACACGAGGCGATGGATGCGGGTGATGCCGAGCCAATGCAGCACATCGGGCATCAGCTGCTGGAAGCGCGCATCCTGCACGCCGGCCACGCATTCCGTGCGTTCGAAATAGGTCGCGGCCTGATCGCCGCCTTCCTGGCGCTTGCGGGCATTGTAGACGAGGAACTTGGTCACCTCGCCCAGCGCCCGGCCTTCCTTCCGATTATAGACGACAAGCCCGACACCGCCCCGCTGCGCCTGCCGCACCGATTCCTCGATGCCCTGGATCAGATAAGGCCGGCAGGTGCAGATGTCGGAGCCGAAGACGTCCGAGCCATTGCACTCGTCATGCACCCGGCAGGTCAGCGGAATGCGCGGGTCCGCGAGTGCGGCTGGCTCGCCGAAGATATAGACCGAGATACCCCCGACCGGCGGCAGGAAGACCGCGAGGTCGGGCCGGGTGACAAGTTCCGGATACATCCCGCCGGTCTGCTCGAACAGGGTCCGCCGCAACGAGGTCTCGGTGCAGCCGAAGCGCTCGGCGATGCCGGGCAGCCACCAGACCGGATCGATCGCCGCCTTGGTGACCGAGACATCGCCGCCCGGATGCAAGACCTGCCCGTCCGGCGTCAATTCGCCGGCGCTGATCAGCGCGTTCAGCTCCGCCATGTTCAAGCGGGCACGGGTGATCGCAATGGTTGGGCGGATGTCGATGCCCTCGCCGATGGCCTGGGCGAAGTCGCGCCCGACATCGGCCCCCCAGGGGTCGAGCGAGACGATTTTCCGCGCCTCCCGCCATTGCGGGAAGGGGCCGATGCGCGTCACCGGGTGGGTATTGGCCAGGTCGGGGCGCTGCAGCGGGGAGAGGGTGCCGGCCGAGACCGCCAACGCCCGATACAGGGAATAGGAGCCGCCATGGGTGCCGATCACATTGCGGTCGGCCGGGCGGGTGACGCTGCCGATCACCGGCCCGCGTTCCTCCGCGCTGCCCGCGCCCCAATGCAACGGCCAGCGATGCGCGCTCGGCTCGGGGTGGGAGGTCAGGCGGATATGGCGGGGCTGGTTCGTGCTCATCCGGCGCAGGCCCTGATGGGATGGGTGCGTCATGCCGGGCCGGCGGCGGCGGGGCAAGGCCGGCCGGGGGCGGGGCGCACCATTGTGTGCGGTGCCTGCCTGGTTGCAACCATGCCCAGCGGCCGCGCCGGCCGCGATGGGAGAGGCGGGTCGCCCGCTTAGAGCGCGATGCGTTGAGGCGGCATCGCCGAAGGCGCTGAATCGCGCGATCCAACACATGCTAGAGCGGGCTGCGTGAACGCATGTGAACGCAGCATGCTCTAGCCTTGGCGCGGCACGCGCAGCGGCGGCACCAAGCGCGGGACCGCGCTGCCGAGCCAAGCCTGCGGGTGGCTCTCGGGCATGCGGTGGCGCGTCTCCATCGCTTCGACGCAGGAGCCCAGCCGGGCATTCAAGGTCACGGTGTTGGGTGGCGCCGAGGAGAGAACGAACAGCATGCAGCCATCGAAGACCGTCACGTCGAAATCGGTATGGCAGCCGAAGCTTGGCAGGTCGGCCCGGGCGGCGGCCAGGATCACCCGATTGCGTCGGGCCATCGGCCCCGCCGCGAAGCCGCCGGAATAGCAGCCGGAGGCAACGACGAAAGTGGGGGCATCGCCGCAGCCCGCGGTCAGCGCCGCATCCAGCATGGCCGGCGTCAGGTGCCGGTCGCTCACCTGGAAATAGAGCCCTTGGTCCAGCGTGCCGTGCATTGT
>CAITYE010000438.1 GCA_903896535.1 uncultured Paracraurococcus sp. | reverse complement strand
GCGGCGCTGCTGGCGGCGCTGATCGGCGCGGCGGTGCTGCCGCGCACCGCCCCGCCCCGGGCGGCGGCCCCGGCGCCGCTGCTGGATTTCCGCCCGGTCTTCCGCAACCGCGCCGCCATGGCCTGGATCGCCGGCTATACCGTGCACACCTGGGAACTGGCGGCGCTGCGCGCCTGGGGCGTGACCTTCCTGGCCGCCGCCATCGCCCGGGACGGCGCGCCCGCCTGGCTGCCGGGGCCGAGCCTGCTGTTCACCGCCGCCGGGCTGGTCGGCATTGTCGTCTCCATCACCGGCAATGAGACGGCGCAGCGTTTCGGCCGGCCGCGCGTGGTGGCCGCGGCGATGGGGGGCGGCGCGCTGATCTCCCTGCTCGCGGGCTGGTCGATGCTGGTCTCGGCACCGCTGGCGGTGGTTGCGGTGCTGGCCTGGAATGCGGCGATCTATCTGGACAGTTCGGCGCTGACGGCGGGCACGGTGCAGGCGGCGGAGAAGGCGCGGCGCGGCGCGACGATGGGGCTGCACAGCATGTGCGGCTATGCCGGCGGGCTGCTGGGCCCGGTCGGCGTCGGGCTGGCGCTGGATTGGGCGGGCAGTGGTGCAACGGGCTGGGGCCTGGCGTTTGGGCACCTGGCGCTGGTGACGCTGGCCGGGCTGGTTGTGCTGCGCCGGCTGGGGCGGGTGGGGTGACGGCGGCTATTCCGCCGCCGCCGCCCCTTGGGCCGGCCCGCCGGTCACGAAGCCCGTATAGCCCGCCGCCGCGATTTCCGCGCATCTGTCGCGATAGACGCCGACGCCGCCGATATAGGGCATGAAGACCCGCGGCTTGCCC
This sequence comes from uncultured Paracraurococcus sp., assembly GCA_903896535.1. GTDB lineage: Bacteria > Pseudomonadota > Alphaproteobacteria > Acetobacterales > Acetobacteraceae > CAITYE01. The sequence continues at coordinate 5,258 of CAITYE010000438.1, read as the reverse complement.
GGGATATTCGCACCCATGTACCAGGATGCCGCCTGCGGATAGAGCGTGCGGTTCGCGACCTCCATCCCATGCACGACCCAATCATGCTGCGCCGTCGCCTCCGCCGCGATGCTGGCATGGCCCTGCTGGCGCAGCCAGCCGAGGCAATCGGTGATCCAGTCCACATGCTGTTCGATGGAGACGATCATATTGGACAGCACCGAAGGGCTGCCGGGGCCGGTGATGGTGAACAGGTTCGGAAAGCCCGCGACCATCAGGCCGAGATAGCTCACCGGCCCATCCTGCCACGCCTCGGCAAGGCTCTGCCCGCCCTCGCCGCGGATATCGATGCGGGTCAGCGTGCCGGTCATGGCATCGAAGCCGGTGGCGAAGACGATGGCGTCCACCGGATACTCGACCCCGCCCGCGACCACGCCGGCGGCGGTGATGTGATCGAGCGGCGTTTCCTTCAGGTTCACCAGCCGGACATTGTCGCGGTTGAAGGTCTCGTAATAGCCGGTATCGACGCAGATGCGCTTGGTGCCGATGGGGTGGTCCTTCGGGGCCAGCGCCTCGGCAGTTTTGGGGTCCTTGACGATGCCGCGGATCTTGTCGCGGACGAACTCGGCCGCCGTCTCATTCGCCGCCGGGTGCAGGATCAAGTCGTTGAAGGCGGCCATGAACTGCGTGCTGCCGGTCTGCCAGCGCCGCTCATAGGTCGCGCGGCGCTCGGCCTCCGCCTGCACCAGGGCGGATTGGTCGTTCAGCTCGTACAGGATGCCCGTGCGCATGCGCCGGGCTTCGCCACGCTTCTTGGCGTAGTCGTCCTTCCAGTGGCGCTCGTATTCGGTGTCGATCGGGCGGTTATGCGCGGGCACCGAGAAATTCGGCGTGCGCTGGAAGACGATGACCTCGGCCGCTTCGGCGGCGATGACGGGGATCGACTGGATGGCGGAGGAGCCGGTGCCGATCACCGCCACGCGCTGGCCGCTGAAATCCACCTTGCGGTGCGGCCAATGGCCGGTGTGGTAGGTCGCGCCCTGGAAGGCGTCGCGGCCAGGAATATCGGGCATCCGGGCGGCGGACAGGCAGCCGGTCGCCATGATGCAGAAGCGCGCTTCGATGACGTCGCCGCGATCGGTCCGCACGGTCCAGACCGCGCGGCCAGCGTCCCAGACGGCGCTGGTCACGCGGGTTTCAAAGGCGATGTCGCGGCGCAGGTCGAACCGGTCGGCGACATGGTTGGCGTAGGCCAGGATTTCCGCCTGCGGCGCGAAGCGTTCGGTCCAGCGCCATTGCTGTTGCAGCGCCTCATCGAAGCCGAAGCTGTACTGCATGCTCTCCACATCGCAGCGCGCGCCGGGGTAGCGGTTCCAGTACCAGGTGCCGCCGACGCCAGTGCCGGCTTCGATGATCCGGGCCGAGAGGCCGAGGCCGCGCAGCCGGTGCAACTGATACATGCCGCCGAAGCCGGCGCCGACGATCACGACATCGAGGCTGGCGGGCAAGGCGAGGCGCTGGGCCATGGGGCCTCCTTCGGCGTTTCCTGGGCGCAGGGCAGCCGAGCCGGGGGCGGCTGTCAACCGGCCGCCGATTACCGCAGGGGCCGGCGCGCCGTCTCCCGCAGGGTCAGCACGGCGACCAGCGCCACCACCGCCGCGCCGATGACCAGATAGGCCGGGGCCATGTCCTTCTGCGTCCGGGAGATGAGCCAGGTCGCGACCATCGGGCTGAGTCCGCCGAACACCGCCATGGACAGGTTATAGGCGACCGAGGCGGCGCTGCAGCGGAGATCGCGCGGGAAGGCTTCGACCAGCAGCGCCGGCATGGTGCCGAGGAGGGGGCCGACCAGGAAGGCGAAGCCGCATTGCGCCAGCAGCACCACGGTCGAATCGGCGCTGTGCATGGCGTGCAGCAGCGGCCAGGTCAGCAGGATCAGCAGCACGGCGCAGCCGCCGAGCAGCGGCTTGCGGCCGATCCGGTCGGACAGCGCCGCGCCGGCCGGGATGGTCACCAGCATCACCAGCAGGGCGATGGTGTTGATGTTGAAGGCTTCCCGGATGGAGTGGTGCAGGATGGTCGAGAGATAGGTCACGGAATAGACGAACAGAATATAGAACCCGACGCCCATCAGGCAGGCGATGCCCATCACCTGCAGCAGCGCGCGCCACTGGGTGCGGATGGCGGCGACCACCGGCAGGCCGGCATGCGCCGGCCCCGCCGGGGCTTCGGCCTCGGCCACCTCGCTCAGGTTGCGTCGGGTCAGGTAGCCGACCACGCCGAGCACGATGCCCAGCAGGAAGGGCACCCGCCAGCCCCAGTTCTCGATGCTTTCGGGTGACAGCAGGGCCGTGAGCAGGACGCCGACGCCGCTGCCGAGCAGCATGCCGGACGTGGCCCCGAGGCTGGAGGCGCTGCCGATCAGGGCGCGGCGATGGGGCGGCGCATGTTCCACTGCATAGACGACCGAGGTGGTGAACTCCCCGCCGACCGAAGCGCCCTGCAACAGGCGCATCACCACCAGCAGGATGGGCGCGGCGGCGCCGATCTGCGCATAGGTCGGCAGCAGGCCGATCAGGAAGGTGGAGATCGCCATGAGCGCCACCGAGCCGAGCAGCGCCGGGGCGCGGCCGATACGGTCGGCGACATGGCCGAACAGGATGCCGCCGATTGGCCGGGCGATGAAGCCGGCAGCGAAGACGCCGAGCGAGGCCATGAGCGAGACGGTGGGGTTATCGGCCGGGAAGAATTGCCGGCCGATGACGGCGGCGAAATAGCCATAGGCGGCGAAATCGAACAATTCGAGGACATTGCCGACGAAGCTGGTGGCGACGATCCGGCGCATCCGCGCCTTTTGCGCGGCGGGATCAGCCGCCGGGCTGCTGGACTGGGTCGTGGACATAGCGAGGCGGTTCCGAAGCGGCCCGCGCCGGATAGCCAGACCGCACGCAAGGCACCACGGAACGGTGTGGTGGTCAAATCGCCGACACGGCTTCAGAGCCTTGGCGCGAGGCTCCGCTCCGCCAACGATCGGGGACAAAACGCCCTCCCGAGAGCACCGCGAGCCTCGCGCGTGCCGTTGCGACCATGCTGCCCGTCAGGCGTTCAGTTCGTTCGAATGGCGCTGCTAATCAGCCGCACAAATTTGTTGACACCATAAACCATTTAATGCACGCTTAGAAAGCGGCATCAGAATGTACCTAAATCAAATCGAGGAGCGAACCATGGCGATCAACCTGGCTGCGCCGCTTGCCTGGACCAAGGCAAACGCCGAAGAAACCCAGATGCTGCAGGCCCTGCAAGGCAATATCCTCAAGGGACATGGGCGGAACACTACGGCCAATATCTTCTTCAAGCTCGACCCTACGAAGCAACTTGTCTCCAGGCGGATGCTGCGGCAGCTCGCGAATGAGCGACTGACCAGCGCCCTCAAGCAACTTCTCGACTCGAAACGATTCAAGGATACCGGCCAAGACGGCGATCCCTTCGTGCACCTGGCCCTGACCTCCAAGGGCTACGATGCCATCGGCCTGGGAGCAAAAGCGCCCGCCGACCCGGACTTCAAGTCAGGGATGAAGGCGGCTGGCAGCATAACCGCGCTCAGCGACCCCGCGGTTGCGACCTGGGAAGCGGCCTTCCAGCAGGACTTGCACGGGATGGTTCTGGTGGCCACCGACAGCGAAAGCCGCACGGCGGCGGAGGCTGTGGCGATCAAGACGATGATTACCGACGCCGGTGGGACGGTCGTCCACACGCAGCACGGCAAGGCGCTGCGGAACGCCGCAGGCGAGGGCATCGAGAATTTCGGCTATGTCGACGGCCGCAGCCAGCCTCTCCTGCTGCAGGAAGAGATCGACGCGGAAACCGAGACGGCCGGCACCTCGCGCTGGGACCCGACCTTTCCGCTCAGCGTCGCCCTGGTGAAAGACCCGGGCACCGCGGATGGTTTCAGCTTCGGCAGCTTATTTATTTTCCGCAAGCTCGAACAGGATGTCAGGCAGTTCAAGACGCGTGAGCAGGTCATTGCCGACAGCCTCGGCCTGACCGGCGAGGCGCGGGAACTCGCCGGCGCCTTGATCGTGGGCCGCTTTGAGGACGGTACTCCGGTGACGCTGTCGGATGAGGCGCGCGGCGGGCCGCCAGCAAATAACTTCTCGTATGTCGGAGATGCCGGGACCCGCTGTCCTTTCCATGCCCATATCCGCAAGACCAATCCGCGCGGCAGCGGCGGCGCCGAGCCGGAGCCCGCTGAGCGAAAGCACCTCATGCCCCGGCGCGGTATTCCCTATGAGGACGTGAAGCGGGAGTTTCATCCCGCCGAGTTGCCGCAATCCAGTTCATTGGCGGAGTTCAATTCGAAGGTCGCGCCTTTGCTGCCGACCGGCGGCGTGGGCTTGCTGTTCATGGCCTACAACGCGGTCATCGCCCAGCAGTTCAAGTTCACCCAGCAGGTCTGGGCCAACAATAGCGGGTTTCCTGTCCCCGGAACGCACGGGATCGACCCCGTCATCGGTCAGGGCCCGAGCAACCCCGCCGATCAGAAGATCAAAAAGACCTGGGATGATGCGGCATCGCTCACGCTGAACAATGTCGACTTCAAGGGCTTCGTCAAAATGAAGGGCGGCGAGTACATGTATTCGCCCAGTCTGACTTTTTTGTTCAGCTTGTAACAGGAGGAGGCAGGTCGTGCGGCATCGTCGTCGGGCGCGATCTGGTGGTGCTGGTGCTGCTGCGGATCGTCCTGGAGCACGTCGATCGGTGCGGCGCCTTGCGGGAGAAGCCGCCGGCCGGGGCAGCGGCCGATTCCCCGCCGCCGCCCGGCAGTTCCAGCCGGGTGACGGCGCTCGTCGGTGCGGTGATCCTCGCCTGCTTTCTCTGGGCCACCGGCAATGTGGTGCTGCAGTTCTGGCTGCGCGGCGATCTCACGCCCGCCAAGGACGTGATCTCGGCGCTGGGCAGTTACTTCCTCGCGGGGATGGCGCTGTTCGGACCCTATGCGGTGAACCAGCTCAACAGCGCCTTCAAAGGCAGCAGCAGCAGTTGATCGCGCGCCGGTGCTGGCGGGAGGGGTGCGGCTAGTGGTGCGTGCCAGACGGATGGTACCGTCCGGCACGCACCACTAGCCATTGATTTAGTGGGCCGATTCACCCGACGCTTGGGTACCAAGCGTCGGGATCGGACCACTAGAGCATGCTGCGTTCACATGCGTTCACGCAGCCCGCTCTAGCCTTTGTTGGATCGCGCGATTCAGCGCCTTCGGCGATTCCGCCTCAACGCAT
>CAITYE010000437.1 GCA_903896535.1 uncultured Paracraurococcus sp. | reverse complement strand
GGCGATGTCCGCAGCGCCTTCGGCAAGGCCGGCGGCGCGTTGGGGGAGACCAACTCGGTCAGCTTCCAGTTCGAACGCAAGGGCGTGCTCTGGTTCCCCGGCCTGGCCGACCAGGCCGACGACATGCTGGAAGCGGCGATCGAGGCCGGCGCGCTGGATGTAGAAAGCGACTCGGACGGCCATGAAGTGACCTGCGCGCCCGAGGATTTCTTCGCCGTGCGGGATGCGCTGGAAGCGAAGTTCGGCAGCCCGGAGAGCGCCAAGGTGGAATGGGTGCCCGGGGTACGCATCGACCTCGATGAGGAGAAGGCGCGCGACGTGCTCAAGCTGATCGACCGGCTGGACGAAAGCGACGACGTGCAGAACGTCTATGCCAATTTCGAGGTCTCGGAGGCCGTCTCGCAACGGCTGGCGGGTTGAGCGACCCCGCCGCGATTTCTGTGCGAGGTGTCAATCGCGGCGGCAATCTGCTCTCGACCCGGATCATCGGCATCGACCCTGGCCTGCAGCACACGGGCTGGGGGCTGATCGAAAGCGCCGGGTCGCGGCTGCGCCACCTGGGCGATGGGGTCATCTCGACCGTCGCCGATGCGCCGCTGGCCGAACGCCTCGCCACCCTGCATCGCGGCCTTATCGCCCTGCTCGGCGATTGGCAGCCGGATGAGGCAGCGGTCGAGCATACCTATGTGAACCGGAACCCCGGCGCCGCGCTGAAGCTGGGGCAAGCACGCGGCGTCCTGCTGCTGGCGCCCGCGCTGGTCGGGATTCCGGTCGCCGAATATCAGGCGATGGAGGTCAAGCGCGCCGTGGTCGGCAATGGCCATGCCGAGAAGGTGCAGGTGGCGGCCATGGTCCGTCGGCTGCTGCCGGCAGCGGTGATCCGCCGCGCCGATGCGGCCGATGCGCTGGCGGTGGCGATCTGTCATGCGCATCACCGCGGTACCCAGCGGGCGCTTGCCAAGGGCTATGCGCTGTCATGATCGGCAAGCTGACCGGCCGGCTGGAGGAAAGCTTCGAGGGCGGCTGCATCCTCGATGTGAACGGCGTGGGCTATGTCCTCGCCTGTTCGCGCAAGACGCTCGATGTTCTCTCGGCGGGCAGCGGCGCGCAGAAGGTGCTGGTGGAGACCCATCTGCGCCAGGATGCGCTGACGCTGTACGGCTTCGCCACCGCCGAGGAGCGCGAGGCGTTCCGCTCGTTGATCGAGGTGAAGACGGTCGGGCCGCAAAAGGCGCTGCTGGTCCTCTCCGGCCTCACGCCCGGGCAATTGGCGCAGGCGATCGCCGCCAAGGAACGCAAGCGGCTGGCCGAGGTGAAGGGGCTGGGGGTGGCCACCGCCAATCGCGTCATCGACGAGCCAGCGATGCAGAAATGGGCGGTCGGCCGCGCCATGCCGGCGGGTGATGGCGATGGCGGCGGGCTGCCGCCGCTGGGGGCCGAGGCCGGCGGGACCATCGCCGATGCCGTCTCCGCCCTGGTCAATCTCGGCTGGAAGCGGCCGGAGGCGAGTGCTGCGATCGCCCGTGCCGCGCGGCGGCTGGGCGAGGATGCGGCGCTTGATGCGCTGATCCGCGACGGGCTGAAAGAAATGGCACGGTGAGCGGGCGGCGCGAGCGGCCGGAGGCCGATGACCGCATCACCAGCCCGGAGCGCAGCGAGGAGGACCTCGCCGAGGCGACGCTGCGGCCGCAGACGCTGGAGGATTTCACCGGCCAAGCCGGGCTCCGCGAGAATCTGGCGATCTTCATCCAGGCCGCCCGCACCCGGGGGGAGGCGCTCGATCACGTGCTGCTGCACGGCCCGCCTGGCCTCGGCAAGACGACGCTGGCGCAGATCGTGGCGCGGGAGCTGGGCGTCGGCTTCCGCGCGACCTCCGGCCCGATCCTGCAGCGGGCAGGCGATCTGGCGGCGATCCTGACCAATCTGCAGCCGCGCGACGTGCTGTTCATTGATGAAATCCACCGCCTGCAGCCGGCGCTGGAGGAGACGCTTTACCCGGCGATGGAGGATTTCCAGCTCGACCTCATCATCGGGGAGGGGCCGGCGGCGCGCACGGTGCGGATCGACCTGCCGTCCTTCACGCTGGTGGGGGCGACGACCCGGGCCGGGCTGCTGGCGACGCCGCTGCGCGACCGGTTCGGCATCCCGCTGCGGCTGCAATTCTACACGCCGGAGGAATTGCAGCGCATCGTCGCCCGTGGCGCGCAGAAGCTGAGCTTCGCCCTCTCCGTCGAAGGGGCCGAGGAGATCGCCCGGCGGTCCCGCGGCACGCCGCGAATCGCTGGGCGGCTGCTGCGCCGGGTGCGGGATTTCGCCCTGGTGGGCGGGTTGCAGGCCGACCGGGCGATGGTCGATGGCGCGCTGCGGCGGCTGGAAGTGGATGCCAAGGGGCTGGATGCGATGGACCGGCGCTATCTGCGCCGGATCGCCGAACATCACGGCGGCGGCCCGGTGGGGGTCGAGACCCTGGCCGCCGCGCTGGCCGAATCGCGCGATACGATCGAGGACGTGATCGAGCCCTATCTGATCCAGGAAGGGCTGGTGCAGCGGACGCCGCGCGGCCGGGTGCTCGGCCCGCCAGGCTGGACCCATCTGGGACTGACGCCGCCCGCCGGATTCGCCATCCAGCCGGACCTGCTGCTGGGTGAGGCATGAGGCCGCCGCCGACCAGTCCTGTGCACAAATTCCCAATTCGGGTCTATTTCGAGGATACCGATGCGGGGGGGATGGCCTATCACGCCAACTATCTGCGCTGGGCCGAACGGGCCCGGACAGAATCCTTGCGGGCCATGGGCTTGCCGCATCAACTTATGATGGAGCGTCACAATTCATTACTCGTGGTGCGGCGCATCGAAGTGGAGTATTGGCGTCCGGCCCGGCTTGACGACGCGCTTGTGGTCGAGACGCGGGTGATGGCTGTGCGGGGCGTCTCTCTCTCGCTCGACCAGCGGATGGTCGAGGAGGGGGCGGGGCAGCCGCAGACCCTGGCGACGCTGCGGGTGGACCTTGCCTGCATCGACCGCCATACGCTGCGCCCGACGCGCATCCCCGAGCCGTGGCGCTCGGCGCTCGGGCGGGTAGGTGAGGAAGGAGAGTAGCGTGGGTGGTGTGACGGCGCAGGATCTGGGGAACACCGCGCACGATCTGTCGCTCTGGAGTCTGTTCCTGCAGGCCGACTGGATCGTGAAGCTGGTCATGATCGGCCTGCTGTTCGCCAGCATCTGGGTCTGGGCAGTCGTCTTCGAGAAGGTGGTCGCGCTGCGCCGGGTGAACCGCGCGGCGGATGCCTTTGAGGACCGCTTCTGGTCGGGTGGCAGCCTCGATGAGCTGTACCGGACCGAGGGCGAGAAGCCGACCCACCCGATGGCAGCTGTCTTTGCCGCCGCGATGCGCGAATGGCGCCGCAGCGCCGGGCGGATCGCCGGCAGCGATCTGGCGGCGACCGGCCTCAAGGAACGGATCGACCGCAGCATGGGCGTGGCGATTCAGCGGGAGATGGACCGGCTGGAGCGCTGGATGATCTTCCTCGCCTCGGTGGGCTCCATCGCCCCCTTCATCGGTCTGTTCGGCACGGTCTGGGGCATCATGAACAGCTTCGCGGCGATCGCCGGCATGCAGAACACCAACCTCGCCGTGGTCGCGCCGGGCATCGCGGAAGCGCTGTTCGCCACCGCGATCGGCCTGGTCGCCGCGATCCCGGCGGTGTTGGCCTATAACAAGCTCTCCTCCGACCTCGCCCGTTTCGCCGGGCGGCTGGAAGGCTTCGCCAGCGAGTTCGGCGGCATCCTCTCTCGGCAGACGGAAACCGCGGCGGCTGGCGTCGCCGATGCGCCCGCGCCGGTGCCGGCGGCGGGCTAGCCGATGGCTGCTTCCTTCCAGGGCCTGCGCCAGCGCGGCGGCCGCGGCCGCTACAAGCCGCTGGCCGAAATCAACGTCACGCCGATGGTCGACGTGATGCTGGTGCTGCTGATCATCTTCATGGTGGCGGCGCCGCTGATGACTTCGGGCGTGCCGGTCGATCTGCCGAAGACCCAGGCGCAGAACCTGAACCAGGACAACGAGCCCATCACCATCACCGTGAACCCTGAAGGCAAGATCTACATCCAGGACACCGAGATCCCGATGGAGGGGCTGGTCGAGAAGCTACGCGCCATCGCCCAAGGCCAGGCGGCCGGGGCGGCGGAGCGACGCATCTTCGTCCGCGGCGACAAGGCCATCTCCTATGGCCGCGTGATGGAAGTGATGGGGACGATCAGCGCCGGTGGTTTCACCAAGGTGGCGCTGCTCGCCGAACAGCCGGCCGGCCGCCCCCCCGCGGCCAATCGGCCGGCCCAGCCAAACCGCCCCGCGACCCCGCCGGCGCGCGCCCCCGCCGCGCCGGCCGCGTCGCCACGCGGCTGACACGAAGAAGACATCGTGCGCGCGCAGCAAGGCGCGCCCATGGGTGATGAATGCGAGGCCGGGGTTTACGATTCTGGGGCGGGGTATCGGCGGCGCTGCATGCGGCGCTGTTGCTGCTGCTTGTCCTGTTCGCGCTGCCGCGCGAGATGCCCGAGCCGCGTGAGGAGGCGATCGCGGTCGAGGTGATCAACGAAGCCTCCGCGCAGATGGCTGCCGGTGAGCGGCCGGCGCCGATCCCCGGCCCGCCCAGTGCCGAGCCTCCCGCCAAGCCCGAGCCGCGCCAGGCCCGGCCGAGCCCCCCGCCGCCGCCCCCGCCGCCG
>CAITYE010000436.1 GCA_903896535.1 uncultured Paracraurococcus sp. | reverse complement strand
GTCACGCAGCGCCTCTTGAACAATCCCTACCACGGCCACGCGGCCAGCTGGACCAGGATCCGCTGTCAGGGCGGTCCGGCATTGTTTCGCGAATTCTTGCACGGTTAGCGTCATGGCATCCTCCTCTATGGTGCCGCGGGACCGACCGACTGATCACAGCCGGCCCTTCCTGCTGCGGGCGCCGATACGGGGGGCGGACACGGCTCGCATGCCCGGTATCAGCGGTTTCCAGCTACTCTACAGGGAAGGCTTGTCGAGCGCGTCTGTCAAACCCAGACGAGCCGGGGAGGATCAAGGCATGCGCGCGGTCTGGTACGAGCACACAGGGCCCGCACGGTCCGTGCTGCAATTTGGTGAACGCCCCCTGCCCGAGCCAGGCCGGGGCGAGGTCCGGGTCAAGCTGCTGGCAAGCGGCGTCAATCCGGCCGATACCTATCGTCGGGCTGGAACCAATTGGGCGAATGAGTTTCCACTGATCATACCGAACAGTGATGGCGCCGGAATCGTTGAAAAGCTCGGCGCAGGGGTTGATCCAGGGCTGCTCGGCCAAAGGGTCTGGCTCTATAACGCTCAGCGGGGACGCCCCTTCGGCACGGCGGCAGAGTTCACCTGCGTACCGACGGACTATATCCACAGCCTGCCGGACCAGATCGGCTTCGAGGTTGGGGCTTGCCTCGGTATCCCCTGCATGACCGCGCACCGGTGTCTCTTCGCCGATGGCCCGGTCCAAGGCCTGCGGGTGCTGGTGTCGGGTGGCGGCGGAGCGGTGGGCAATTACGCGGTTCAACTCGCCCGTTGGGCCGGGGCCGCCTGGATCGGTGCGACGGCATCAGGCGGTTGGAAAACTGAGGACTCCCTGGCCGCTAGCGCCGATGCGGTATTCGATTATCGCGCGGCAGATTGCATCCCGCGCATCATGGCGGCCAGTGGCGGTATCGATCGCATTATTGAGGTAGACGTGGCCGGCAACGCCGCGATCTGGTCGGAGGTGATCGCCCTAAATGGCAGCGTTATCGGCTATGCCAGCCGCAGTGGGCCGACCCCGGCGATTCCCGTCTCTGCCGTGCTCATGCGCAAAAATGTCAATCTGCGCGGTGTCGTTTTGAACAGCGCGCCGGCGGGGGCCCGTCGGCAAGCGATGGAAGACATCACCACCTGGCTGCGCGGCGGTGATCGCCTGCATCGCGTGGCCGCCAGCTTTCCGCTCGCCGAAACAGCAGCGGCGCATGAGGCCGTTGAAGCCGGGACCAAGCGGGGCACGGTCGTCACACTGCCACAGCAATAGGATTAGCGATGCCCATCACCCGCAGCGAATTGGAATTCCCGGCCGCCGGCGGTTTGCTGAACGCAACGCTCTATGCGCCCCGAAAGAACCCAGATCAGGCGCCGGCCGTGCTCATGCTGATGGATGCCCCCGGTGTGAGGCCGGCACTGCACGGAATGGCAGCCCGCCTCGCGGCCAGTGGCTATCGCACGCTGCTGCCCAATCTCTACTGGCGCCATTTGCAGGATAGCGGCTTCGACCGCGCCGCGTTCAGTCAGGAGGGCAATCCCGAGCGCGAACGCATCTTCTCCCTTGCCCGTGGCTACGGCCATACCGAATTTCGTGCCGACCTGCCCATCATGCTGGCTGCGCTCGGGATAAGCGAAGATCGGCCGGGAGCCGCGGTCGGCTATTGCATGAGCGGGCGGTTCGCCCTGCAGGCACTGGCCGAGGCATCGGGCCGGATCGCCTGTGCGGCAAGCTTCTATGGCACCCGTTTCGTCACCGAATCCGCTGACAGCCCACATCGCTGGCTGCCCGACCTCAGCCGGGGCGAGGCCTATCTCGCTTTTGCCGAACACGACCCCTATGTGCCAAAAACCGTGCCTTCCCAGGTCGCTGCGGCGATGGCGGCAAGCGGCATCGCACATCGGATCGAGCATATTCCAGGCAGCCATCATGGCTTCGTCCAGCCTGATAGTGGCGGTTTCGATCCGGTTGCCGCCGAAGGCCATTGGGCGGCGCTGCTTGACATGCTGGCCAGGGTTCCCCGCTGATCAGCCCAGCCGCAGCCCGCCATCGACAGTGATGCACTGACCCGTCACCATTGCTGCCCCGGCCAGGAGGAACAGCATCACCTCGGCCAAGTCATCGGGTGTGCAGCGTCGCTTGAGCAGCGCCTTGTCGATCGAATTCGCGCGCTGCTCATTGGTCCATTCGATCATCCACGAGCTATCGACCGCACCGGGGGCGACCGCGTTCACCCGCACCTCCGGCGACAAAGCCCGGGCAAGGTTGGTGGTCAGGCTGACGACGCCCGCCTTTGTGGCGCCGTAAGGCATGGAGGAGCCAACAGAGCCAAGCCCGGCGATGGAGGCCGTATTCACGACCGCGCCGCGAGCTTCCCTCAGCGCTGATGCTGCCGCCTTCGTGCAACGGAAGACACTGACAAGATTGACCTGCAGCAATGTCTCCCAGAGCTCATCGGTCACCTGATCAAGCGCGGCCATGGGGATCGTCGCGCGGCTGCCTGGCGTACCGGCATTGTTAGCAAGGAAATCCAATCGACCGAGATCCTTGATC
>CAITYE010000435.1 GCA_903896535.1 uncultured Paracraurococcus sp. | reverse complement strand
GTCTTTGCTCTTCAGCGCGCCGCGTCCGGCGCGCGACATTGTGCCAGGCCTGGGTGCCAGGACCGGTCCGTGGGGCGGCGTCGCGCCGCTAGCCATTGATTTGGTGGGCCGATTCACCCGACGCTTGGCTACCAAGCGTCGGGATCGGACCACGAGCGGCGCGACGTGACCCCTCCTCAATGCATCGCGCCGCGCGCTGCGACCGGCCACAGGCATTCCACCCGGCCGCGCCGCACGCCCACATACCAATCGAATCGATCGACTGTTGGGTCGCAATGCCCGGGGATCAGTCGCAGCTTCTCGCCCAGCGCCGGCGTTGCCCCGTCCTCCACCCGCAGCTTGCCATGCTCGTCCGAGGCGGAGACGTAGACGAGGCCCGGCCGGCCGGCGACCAAGGGATAGCCGCTATCGGTGGGCACCGCCTTGTGCCCGGCATCCACCACCGCGATGCCGTCCAGCGCCCGGCTCATCACCGTCGCCAGCACGAACAGGCTCTGCCGGAAGGGGGGCGGCGCCTCGTTCCGGGCGTAATCGGCATCCATGAAGGCGTAGGAGCCGGCCTGGATTTCCGTATAGACCCCGCTCGCCAACTCATGCTCGAAACTGCCGGTGCCGCCGCCGCCGACGATCGGGCTCTCGAGCCCGCGTTGACGCAGCTGTTCGACGGTGCGCCGGGTCGCCTCCACCGCGCCGGCGATGGCCGCCGCCCGTTCCTCGGGCTTGCGCTTGTGCTGGGCGCTGCCGTGATAGCTTTGCAGACCGCCGAAGCGGAGATGCGGGCTGGCGGCGATGCGTTCGGCCAGCGCCACGGCGGCCGGGCCCGGGGCGACGCCGCAGCGCGCCGCGCCGCAGTCGATCTCGACCAGCACGGCAAGCCGCGTCCCGGTGGCCTCAGCAGCATGTTCGATGGCGGCCACTTGGGCCGCATCATCGGCGCAGACCGCGACCTGGCTGATGCCGGACAGCGCGGCGAGGCGGGCGAGCTTGCGCTCGCCGACCACCTGGTTGCTGACCAGGATATCCGGGATCCCGCCCCAGGCCAGCGCCTCCGCCTCACCCACCTTCTGTACGCATTGCCCGATGGCGCCGCGGGCCATTTGCAGCCGGGCGATGATCGGGGATTTATGCGTCTTGGCGTGGGCCCGCAGCCGCACGCCGCTGCCTTCCAGGCGCCGGGCCATGGCATCGAGATTGGCTTCGAAGGCGTCGAGGTCGAGCAGCAGGGCGGGGGTCTCGACCTCCTCCTCGCGCATGCCGGGCTCGGCGGGGGGCGGTTGCAGCATGGCGGGCTCCTCTGGGTTAAGGCGCCGAGTAGAGCATGTTCCTGGGCGCGGCCAAGTCGCCGCGGCTACAGCATGCTGCGTTCACAGGCGTTCGCGCACCTTGCTCTAACTTTTGTTTAGTCGCGGGATTCAGCGCCCTCGGCGATTCTGCCTCAACGCCTCCCGCTCTCATCATCAAGCAGGCTGGCGGGGAAATCACCGCGGCCCCGGATGCGTAGGACCAAGGCGCCGATGATGGCCAGGACAGCGACCATCAAGCCGGACATCGCCTCACTCGAAGGCGCGGTTGGCTTGAGAGTAAGCGGCGCGACCTTCAGTTAGCGGAATTTTGAAGACGAAAAATAGTTTTTTGTCGGGCGCGTCTCGCCCGGAGGGATGGGACCCGAAGGCGGGGGGGCGGAGCGATGCCGGTAACGCCTTGATCCTAAAGCGCGACGCACCCGCCTTACCCCGCCGCGTGACCAGGCATCGTTGAGCGGGCTGTTACAGAGCGAGCCCGGCGCCAGCCTCGCCCGCCCGCCCGGCCCTTCCGTGCTCCCGGTCCTTTGGCGCTAAGCTGACTGCCGGAGGAATTGTCATGAACAACCGCATCGGGCGTCGCGCCTTGGGCGCCGCCTTGCTCTTGCCCCTGTTCCGTCCCGCGCCCGGGCGGGCACAGGCCTGGCCCAATCGGCCCGTTCGCCTTTTCGTCGGCTTCACCGCCGGCAGTTCCACCGATGTCACCGCGCGCCTTTTTGCCCAACGCTATGCCGAGCTGTGGGGCCAGCCGGTGGTGGTGGAGAACATCCCCGGCAATGGTGGCGCGCTGGGGGTCGAACGGCTCAGCAAGCAGCCGCCCGATGGCTATTCGCTGATGTGGGCGGCCAATGGCGCACTGACGATCGTCCCCAGCCTGCAGCCCGTCGGCTTCGATCCGCTGAAGGATTTGGCGCCCATTGCCATCATGCTGGCCATGCCTTCGGTGTTTCTGGTGCCAGAGGCGTCGCCCTTCCGGGGCATGCAGGATGTGATCGCGGCGGCGCGGGCACGGCCTGGCGAGTTGAGCTACGGCACCCCCGGCGTGGGCACGCCGCAGCATATTGCGACTGAGATGCTCTGCCGCAGTGCGGGCGTGACGATGGAACACATCCCCTATCGCGGCGCCAATCTGGTGGATGTGCTGAGCGGCGTGCTGAACTTCGGCGTGCAGAATGCCGGGGCGGCGATGCCGATGGTGCGGGAAGGGCGGCTGCGCTGCATCGGCGTCTCGACGCTGGAACGTAGTGCCAATCTCAAGGACTGGCCGACCGTCGCCGAACAGGGCTTTCCTGGTTTCGAAGCGATTTCCTGGTTCGGCCCGATGGCCCCGGCGGGGACGCCGGAGCAGGTGATCGCGCGGGTCAATGCCGATAGCAACCGCATCCTGGCCGAGCCAGCGACCCGCGAGCGCCTCGCGGTGCTAGGCCTGGATGCGGTGGGCGGCACGCCGGAGGCGATGCGCGCGACCATGATCCGCGACATCCCGAAATGGGCCTCGGTGATCCGCGAGGCGAATATCCGGGCGAACTGAGCGGCGCGCGGTCAGCCCGGGAGCAGAACCAGCGCCGCGGCCTGCGCGGCGATGCCTTCGCCACGGCCGGTGAAGCCCAGCCGTTCGGTCGTCGTCGCCTTCACGCCGACCCGGCCGGGCTCGACACCCAGCAACTCCGCAAGGCGGGCCTGCATCGCCTCCCGATGCGGGCCGATGCGGGGCTGTTCGCAAAGCAGGGTGACATCGGCATTGCCGAGCATCCCACCACGGGCGGCGATACGGCCGGCGGCATGGCGCAGAAATTGGGCGCTGTCGGCGCCCTTCCAGCGCATCTCGGAGGGCGGGAACCAGCGGCCGATATCGCCCTCGGCCAGCGCGCCATAGATGGCATCGCACAGTGCGTGGATGCCGACATCGGCGTCGGAATGCCCCTCCAGCCCGAATGCGCAGGGGATGGTGACGCCGCACAGCACCATGGGCCGACCTGCCTCGATGCGATGGACGTCGAAGCCGGAGCCGATGCGTGGGATCAGCCGGGTCATGAGCTGCGCCTCCACACGCGCGAGATCTTCAGGGAAGGTGATCTTGATATTGCCCTCGGCGCCCGGGAGCAGGGCGACCGTCTCGCCGGCGGCTTCAAGGAGCTGGGCATCGTCAGTGGCCTCCGCGATGGCCGCGCGATGGGCGGCGAGGATGGCGGGAAAGGCGAAGGCCTGCGGGGTCTGCGCGCGGTACAGGCCGGCGCGCGGAAGGGTCCCGGTGACGCGCCCCGCCTCGCCGCGCTTCAAGGTATCGGCGACCGGCTGCGCCGGGATCGCGCCCGGGTGCTCGGCCAGCGCCGCGAGCAGGGCCGGGATGGTCCCCGGCGGGATCACCGGTCGGGCCGCATCATGGATCAGCACCTGGGTGGGCGGCGCAGATTGTCGGGCCAGCGCCTCCAGCCCCGCACGTACGCTGGCTTGGCGAGTGGTGCCGCCGGGGATCGGTGGCAGGCAGGGCAGGCCGGCGAGGATTTCGGCGACGCGCGCCTCCTCGCCCGGGGCGCAAACGGGCTGGATCAGGCCAACCCCGCCCTCGGCGAGCAGCGCCTCGGCCGCGAGGCGGAGCACCGGGCGGCCGAGCAGGGGGAGGTACTGCTTGGGCTGCGCGGCGCCGAACCGGCTGCCGCTGCCAGCGGCGGTCAAAATGGCGGCGATGGTCATAAGCATCAGACTAGCGAGCGGAGCGGCGCTTGTCGTCATGGCTAGCTGACAATCAATCTGCCTAGCAATTGGCGTTGCGGCGGGCTGGGTGAGCCGGTAGTTTGCCCAAAGCATGAGCAGCCCCCCGATTTCCCCCCCGGTTTCGCCGCCGCGCCTCGTCCCGATCGATGTGGGCGGGGTGCGGATTCAAACGCCCGTCTACCTGGCCCCGATGTCGGGGGTCACGGACCTTCCCTTCCGCCGGCTCGCCCGCGCGCAGGGGACGGGGATGGTGGTAAGCGAGATGATCGCCAGCCAGGCGATGGTGCGGGAGAATCGCCAGACCTTGAAGATGGCCGAGGTGGATGGCTTCGGCGCGCCCTCGGCGGTGCAACTCGCGGGCTGCGAGCCGGGGGTGATGGCGGAGGCGGCGAAGCTGGCGGTGGATCGCGGCGCGGCGATCATCGACATCAATTTCGGCTGCCCCGTGAAGAAGGTGGCGTTGGGCCAGCAGGCCGGCAGCGCGCTGATGCGCGACGAGGTGAGGGCGGCGGCGATCCTCGCGGCCACCGTTGCCGCGGTTTCGGTGCCGGTC
Organism: uncultured Paracraurococcus sp.; assembly: GCA_903896535.1. Taxonomy (GTDB): domain Bacteria; phylum Pseudomonadota; class Alphaproteobacteria; order Acetobacterales; family Acetobacteraceae; genus CAITYE01. The sequence continues at coordinate 10,586 of CAITYE010000435.1, read as the reverse complement.
ACCCTGAAGATGCGGATGGGGTGGGATCACACCAGCCTCAACGCGCCGCGTCTGGCGCGGATCGCTGAGGAATGCGGTATCCGCTTGGTGACCATCCATGGCCGCACCCGCCAGATGCTCTACACCGGCACGGCCGATTGGGCCTTCATCCGTCAGGTGAAGGAGGCCGTGCGCATCCCGGTGCTGGTCAATGGTGATATTCTGACGGTGGAGGACGCTGCCGAGGCGCTGCGGCAATCCGGGGCGGATGGGGTGATGATCGGGCGCGGGTGCTATGGCCGGCCCTGGTTTCCCCGCCAGGTCGCCGCCTATCTCGAAACCGGCCTTGCCCCGGCCGAGCCGAGCCTTGCCGAACAGCTCGACACACTGCTTGAGCATTACCGGGCGATCCTCAGCCATCACGGTGAGGGAACCGGGGTGCGGCTCGCGCGCAAGCATGTCGCCTGGTATTCGAAGGGGCTGCCCGGTTCGGCGGAATTCCGCGCCGGGATCAACCGCCTGTTCGGCGCCGCCGAGGTCGAAGAGGCGATCCAGGCCTTCTACCAGCCTTTGCTTGATCAGGGGCTGGAGGCAGTGCGGGCGGCGTTCCACGCGCGCGGTCACGCCGGCGAGGATGCGGAGTTGATCGCGGCATGAGTGGAGCGATCGCCCCGATGCGTCCGCCCCGGCCCAGCCCCCGGAATGTGCCGCTGCCCGAAAGCGTGGCGATCCTCGCCGCGCTGCCAATGCCTGTTGTGGTGCTCGATGCCGAGAACCGCTTCCGCTACGCCAATCCCGCGGCAGAACTCTTTTTCCAGTTGAGCTTCGCCTCCCTGGCCGCGCTCCGGCTCGCGGATCTGTTGCCGGAGGATAGCCGGCTGTTTGGCTTGCTGACGCAGGTTCGCCAGCACGAGGCGCCGGTCTCGGACCATGATCTCAGCTTCGAGAGTCCACGGCTGCATCGTCGCGGCGTCTCCGCGCATGGCGGGCCGCTGCTCGAGATGCCGGGCGCGGTGGTGCTGACGCTGCAGGACGGTTCGACGGCACAGATGATGAACCGTCAGCTCAGCTTCACCGGCGCGGCGCGCGGCGCCTCGGCGATGGCGGAGATGCTGGCGCATGAGGTCAAGAACCCGCTATCGGGCATTCGCGGTGCGGCACAATTGCTGGAACAGGCGCAGGCCGATGATGGCGATCGCGAGCTGTGCCAGCTGATCCAGGACGAGGCCGATCGCATCCGTGATCTGGTGGATCGCATGGATATGTTTTCCGACCGCCCGATCGAGCTTGAGGCGGTTAACATCCATCAGGTGCTCGATCACGTGAAGCGCGTGGCGCAGACGGGCTTTGCCGCGCATCTGCGGATCGTTGAGGAATACGACCCCTCGCTGCCGCCGATCTTCGGCAACCGCGACCAGCTGGTGCAGGTGCTGCTGAACCTGGTCAAGAATGCTGCCGAGGCGGCGCCCCCGACGGGTGGGGAGATCGTGCTCGGCACTGCCTTTCATCATGGCGTGCGGATTGCGGTGCCAGGCAGCAGTCAGCGCGTCCATCTGCCCCTGCAGGTGACGGTGCGCGACAATGGCCCGGGCATTCCCGATGCGGTGCGCGCAACGTTGTTCGAGGCCTTTGTGACCACGAAGCGCGGCGGGCAGGGCCTGGGGCTGGCGCTGGTGGCCAAGCTGGTCGCCGACCAAGGCGGGCTGATCGAATGTGACAGCCGCCCGGGGCGCACCCTCTTTCGCCTTTCCCTGGCCATGCCGCCCGCCGGCACGCCGGTTGCTCAGAAAGAGGGCCGTTCGAAGGGACCCGCATGACGGATAATCGGACTATTCTTATCGCCGACGATGATCGCGCCATCCGCACGGTCCTCAGTCAGGCGCTTGGCCGCAGCGGCTATCAAGTGAGGGCCACCTCGTCGGCCAGTACGCTTTGGCGCTGGGTCGAGGATGGCGAGGGCGATCTGGTCATTACCGATGTCGTCATGCCGGACGAAAACGGCCTCGACCTCGTGCCGCGGATCAAGCGGGTGCGCCCAGACCTGCGGGTCGTGGTGATGAGCGCGCAATCGACCTTCATGACCGCGCTCAAGGCGGCCCAGCGGGGCGCCTTCGAATATCTGCCCAAGCCCTTCGATCTGAAGGAACTGCTGGCGGTCGTCGAGCGGGCTCTGGCCGCCCCGCAGCAGCCAGCGGAGGTCGAGGAGGATAAAGGCGCTGACCCAGCCGAACGCCTGCCCCTGGTCGGGCGTAGCCCTGCCATGCAGGAAATCTACCGGACCGTGGCCCGGCTGACGACGACCGATCTCACGGTCATGATTACGGGGGAGAGCGGCACCGGCAAGGAGCTCGTCTCCCGCGCCCTGCACGATTACGGCCGGCGCCGGGGCGGACCCTTCATCGCCATCAACATGGCGGCGATCCCGCGTGAGCTGATCGAGAGCGAGTTGTTCGGGCATGAGCGTGGCGCCTTCACTGGCGCGCTCAACCGCGGCATCGGCCGCTTTGAACAGGCCGCCGGCGGCACGCTCTTTCTTGACGAGATCGGCGACATGCCGCCTGAGGCACAGACCCGCCTGTTGCGCGTCCTCCAGGAGGGCGAGTTCACAACGGTGGGTGGTCGCAATCCGATCAAGGCCAATGTGCGGATCGTCGCCGCGACCCATCGCGATCTTCGCCAGGCTATCCGCCAGGGGCTGTTCCGCGAGGATCTGTTCTATCGGCTGAACGTGGTGCCGCTTCGACTGCCGCCACTGCGCGAGCGGCTGGAGGATATCCCCCTGCTGGCCCGGCATTTCCTCGACCGCGCCCGGGCGGCCGGGCTGCCTTCCAAGCAGTTGAGCAGCGAGGCGCTGGACCGGCTGAAGCAGCATGCCTGGCCGGGTAATGCGCGCGAGCTTGAGAATCTGATGCGCCGGCTCGCGGCGCTCTACCCACAGGAGACGATCGGCGACGATGCTGTGACGGCCGAATTGGCCGAAGCAGCACCCCCGGTGGAGGCTGGCGGCCGTACCGGGCCGGAGACGCTGGAACAGGCGGTCGAGCGGCACCTCAAAAGCTTCGTTGCGGCCCATAAGGACGGGCTACCTATCCGCGATCTTTATGACCGGGTGCTGGCCGAGGTCGAACGGCCGCTCCTGCGACTCGTGCTGGCTGCTACAAGGGGTAATCAGATCAAGGCGGCGGCCATGCTCGGCTTGAACCGGAACACCCTGCGCAAGAAAATCCGCGAGCTGGAACTGCCCGTGGTGCGCGGGCTCGGCTGATGGCGATCCCGCTCCCGCAGGAGCGGGGTGAGGTCGGCCCGCGCGGCCTGCTGCGCCGCGTTGGCGACCTGCTGCTCGGCCGCGGCCTCACGCTCGGTCTCGCGGTCTCGGCCCTGGCGATGGCGATCGGCACTTTCGCGGCCCTGTCGGATGGCAAGCCCTTCGGCCCGACCAGCCCTGGCTTGGTGGTCGGCATGGTGCTGGTCAATCTTGCGGTCCTGCTGTTGCTGCTCGCCTCGCTCGCCGGACGGCTGGTGCGGGTCTGGGCGGACCGCCGCCGCGGCTCAGCCGGCTCGCGCCTGCATGTAAGGCTGGTGCTGCTGTTCGGCGTGGTGGCGGTGGTGCCGTCCATGCTGGTCGCCACCTTTGCCGCCCTGTTTTTTAACCTCGGCATCGAGACCTGGTTCAGCGACCGTGTGCGCAGCACGCTGGAGGCGAGCCTCCAGGCCAGTCGCGGCTACCTGGAGGAGCATCGCAACACGATCCGCGGCGATGTGGTGGCGATGGCCGCCGATCTCTCCCGCGCCCGTATCATCTTGCCCGATGACGGGATCGCCTTCGCGCGGATTCTCGCCACCCACACCGCGCTGCGCAACCTGACTGAAGCGGTGGTCTTCGACCCTTCCACCACGCAGATCATCGCCCAGGCCGGATTGGCGACCAACTTCCGCCTCGCCCCGCCGCCCGAGGAGGCAATCTCCGAGGCGCGGATCGAAGGTGTCGCGGTGTTGCCGGGCCAGAACAGCGTCCGCGCGATCGCCCCGCTGGATGTCTCAGAGGGTTGGCTGTTGCTGATCGGGCGTCCGCTCGATGCCAGCGTGCTGCTGCATCAGCGTTCGGTCGAATTGGCGGTGAACGAGTACGTCGAGCTCGATGCCAATCGCTCTGGCCTCCAGATCACGTTCGTGATGATTTTTGCCATCGCCTCCTTGCTGGTATTGCTGGCGGCGATCCTGATCGGGCTGGTGCTCGCGAACCAGCTGGCCCGGCCGATCGGCCGGCTGATCGTCGCCGCCGAACGGGTGCGCAGCGGCGATCTCTCGACCCGGGTGGAGGAAGGGCGGACGGATGACGAAGTCTCCTCACTTGCCCGCGCCTTCAATCGGATGACCAACCAGCTCGCGGCCCAGCGCGCGGAGCTGATGCAAGCCTATCGGCAGATCGACGACCGGCGGCGCTTCACCGAAGCGGTGCTTGCGGGCGTGACCGCCGGCGTTATCGGGCTGGAGCCGGACGGGCGGGTGAACCTGCCAAACCGCCGGGCCAGCGAGTTGCTCGGCATCGATCTGGATGCCGCCATCGGCCTGCCGCTTGGCGCCGTGGTGCCGGAATTCGCGCCGCTGCTGGCGCAGCCGAGTGAGCCGGCGCCGCGGACCGAAGAAATCCGGATCGGCTCCCCGGCCAAGCGTCGCACGCTGCTCGCGCGGCTGTCGGCGGAGGCGCAGGGGTCTGGTCTGGTTCTTACCTTCGATGACATCACGGAATTGCTTTCGGCGCAGCGCAAGGCCGCCTGGGCCGATGTTGCCCGGCGCATCGCGCACGAAATCAAGAACCCGCTGACGCCGATCCAGCTCTCCGCCGAACGGCTGAAGCGGCGTTACCTGAAGCAGATCCATGATGATCCTGAGACCTTCATCGCTTGCACCGAGACCATCGTGCGTCAGGTGGGTGATATCGGGCGCATGGTCGATGAATTTTCTTCGTTCGCCCGCATGCCGCAGCCGGTCATGAAGCCGGCCGACTTGGCGCAGGTGGTGCGGGAAGCGCTGGTCCTGCAGCGCGATGCGCATCCGGAGATCGACTACGCCATCACACTGCCGCCGGTTGCCCCGGTGGTGTCCTGCGACCGACGATTGTTGAACCAGGCCCTGACCAATCTGTTACAGAACGCCGCGGATTCGATCGCCATGCGGGCCCAGGCGACGGGGGTGGTGCCTGAGGGCACCATCGGCCATATCGGCATCCGCCTGGAGCCGCGTGACGACGGCGTCGCGTTGGCGATAGAGGATGACGGTTTGGGACTGCCGGCGGGGGAGGATCGGGAACGGCTCGCCGAACCTTACGTTACTCACAAGCCGAAGGGGACTGGCTTGGGGCTTGCCATCGTGAAGAAGATCATGGAGGACCATGGGGGGCGACTGGTACTAGAAGATCGCGGAGCGGAGTCTGGGGCTCGGGCGGTCTTGGTATTGCCCTGGCGATCGAGCAGTGAACGCGTGGCAGACCGGCCGCCGGGTGAAGCGGCGGCCGAGCGAGAGAGGACAGTGAGCGGCGCGCATGGCGCATGAGATTCTGATCGTCGATGACGAGCCCGATATCCGGGCGCTCATCGACGGAATCCTGACGGATGAGGGGTACGAGACCCGTCAGGCGCACAATAGCGACAGCGCGCTTGCCGCTTTCCGGGCTCGTCGCCCGGGTCTCGTCGTGCTCGACATCTGGCTACAGAACTCGAAGCTGGATGGCCTAGGCATCCTGGAAGCCCTCCATCGTGAGGAGCCGCAGGTGCCGGTGATCATGATCAGCGGTCACGGCACCATCGAGATGGCGGTCCGGGCCATTCAGATCGGCGCCTACGATTTCATCGAGAAGCCTTTCAATGCGGATCGGCTGCTGCTGGTCATGTCTCGTGCATTGGAAGCAGCGCGGCTCCGCCAGGAGAATTCAGAACTCCGCCTGCGCGCGGGTCCGGAGGCCGAGTTGGTCGGCGGCTCGGCTGGCATAAACCAGCTGCGCAACGCCATCGAGCGGGTGGCGCCGACCGGAAGCCGGGTGCTGATCTCGGGCCCGGCCGGCGCCGGCAAGGAAGTCGCGGCCCGCATGATCCATGCGCGTAGCCGCCGCGCCGAGGGGCCCTTCGTCGTGCTGAATTGCGCCACCCTGAACCCGACCCGCTTCGAGGAAGAACTCTTCGGGCTGGAGGCAGGGGCTGACCCGATGGGTCAGCCGCGCCGCGCCGGGGTGCTGGAGCGTGCGCATGGTGGCACGCTGCTGTTGGACGAAGTCGCCGACATGCCGCTTGAGACGCAGGGCAAGATCGTCCGAGCGCTGCAGGAGCAGGGGTTCGAGCGCATCGGCGGCGCGACGCGCGTTAAAGTTGATGTGCGGGTCGTCGCCACGTCCAATCGTGACCTTCCGGCGGAAATCCAAGGTGGACGGTTCCGCGAGGATTTTTTCTACCGCCTCGCTGTCGTGCCGCTGAAGGTGCCGGCGCTGCGCGATCGGCGGGAGGATGTCCCCTCGCTCGCCCGGCACTTCATGAAGCGTGCCGGAGAGACAACCGGCGTGCCGTCGCGCGAGATCGCCGAGGATGCCATGGCGGCACTGCAGGCCTATGACTGGCCCGGCAATGTCCGCCAACTGCGCAATCTCATCGACTGGCTGCTGATCATGGCGCCTGGCGAGGCACGAGAGGCGATCCGCGCCGAGATGCTGCCGCCCGAGGTCGCCTCTGCCGCGCCGGCCGTGCTCAAGCTGGATCGCAGTAGCGAGATCATGACCCTACCGCTGCGCGAGGCGCGGGAACTGTTCGAGAGACAGTATCTGGAAGCCCAACTGCTGCGCTTCGGCGGCAATATCAGCCGGACCGCGCATTTCGTCGGCATGGAACGCAGCGCGCTGCACCGGAAGTTGAAATTTCTGGGCGTGCAGGCCGAGGATCGCTCACCTGCCGCCCCCCCGGGTTCCTGAGGAGACTGCATGTCGCGCATTGCCTATGTGAACGGCCGCTATGTCGATCAGCGCCTCGCTGAGGTGAATATCGAGGATCGTGGCTATCAGTTCGGCGACGGTATCTACGAGGTGGTGCATCTGCATGCGGGGCGCTTCATCGACGAGGACCGTCATCTCGACCGGCTGGAGCGCAGCCTGCGTGAGATCCGGTTGCCGATGCCGATGAGCCGTGCCGCGCTGCGCCATGTGCTGGCCGAAGTGGCGCGACGCAATCGGGTGACCGAGGGTCTGCTCTATATGCAGGTGACGCGCGGCGTGGCGCGGCGCGACCATGCCTTCCCGACCCGCCCGGTGCCGCCGGCGATGGTCGTTACCGTCAAGCGTATCCAGCCCTATCCGACCGATGTCGATCGCTGGACCGGGGCCTGCATCACCCTGCCCGACCTGCGCTGGGCGCGGCGCGATATCAAAAGTGTGAATCTGCTGCCCAATTGCCTCGCGCGCCAAGCGGCCCGGGAACAGGGCGCGATCGAGGCGATTCTCTATGATCCGGTCACCCGCATGGTGACCGAGGGGGCGGCAACGACCTTCTGGATCGTGGATGAGCAGGGGGCGATCCGCACCCGGTATCTCGATCATGTGATCCTGCCTGGCTGCACCCGGGGGGCTCTGATCGCCGAGTTGCAGGCGGCCGGCATTGCCTTCATCGAGCAGGACTTCTCGCTCGATGAGTTGGCCCGCGCGCGGGAGGCTTTCCTCACCTCCGCAACCTCTTTCGTGAAGCCGATCACCCGGATCGACGGGCAGCCGGTGGGCGATGGTCACGTCGGTCCCGTGGTACGCCGGCTGTTTGAAATCTTCGCCCGGCACGTCCAGGGCGACCGGCGCAACGCCGCCTGAGCCGGGCCCGATGCTGCAACCTCGTTTGGTGCTTTGGGACTGGGACAATACGTTGGTCGATGGCTGGGCAGCCATCGAGGCGGGGCTGAACGCGGCCTTCGCGGCCTTCGGCCTGCCCCTTTGGGGCCGCGCGGAGGTCCTGGGCAATGTCCGCCGAGCGCTCCGTGAGAGCTTCCCCGAAATCTTTGGCGCGGAGTGGGAGCGCGCTAGGGACATCTTCTACGCCGAGGTGCGCAAGCAGCACCTGCAGGTGCTGACGCCCATGCCTGCCTCGGCCACAGCGCTTGCGGCGGTGGCGGCAAGCGGCCTCAAGCAGGGGGTCATCAGCAATAAGCAGGGACCGCTGCTGCGGGCGGAAGTTGCGCATCTGGGCTGGGGGAAGCATTTCGGCGCGCTGATCGGCGCCGGCGATGCCGCCGCGGACAAGCCCGATCCTGCCCCTTTCCGTATGGCCCTGGCCGCACTTGGCGCTGTACCGGGGGCGGATGTCTGGTATGTCGGCGATACCGCCCTCGATATGCAGGCTGCCCGCGCGGCCGGGTGCCTGCCTGTCCTGCTGGGCGATGCGGCCCATGATGGCGGCGTATCGGCAGCGGCCCCCGCTCTGCAATTCGCTGATGGCGCGGCGCTTGCAAAGCATATCAGCGCCGCGTTTCGTGCGTGACCGTCGGCTTGGCCGGCGCTTGCAACAGCGCTTGGGCTGCACGAGGTTAGTGCAGCCTGTCTTTTCTCATGAGAGTGAGAGTTGGCCGTAAGGCCGCCTCGCCCAAAAAAACAAGAAGGACCAGACCGTGGCCGCCGAAAAGTCCCAAAACGTGCAGGATGTCTTCCTGAACCACGTCCGCAAGAGCAAGACCCCAGTCACGATCTTTTTGGTAAACGGCGTGAAGTTGCAGGGTATTATCACTTGGTTCGATAATTTTTCTGTTCTGCTGCGGCGGGATGGGCACACGCAGCTCGTCTATAAGCACGCGATCAGCACGGTGATGCCGGGCGCACCCATCCAGCTTTTCGATGGGACAGCCGCCACGCAGCCCGCGACTGCTGGGGTGACGCGAGAGGGGACAACTCTCACCATGAATCGTGAGGTCACCCCTGACACGGCTGAGTGAACCAGGTCCGGTGAGGGCCGCACCGGGCGGTGCTGAGGTAACGCCGGCGCCGACGGTGGCGGCCGTCATATTGCCCCACGGACGCCCTGGCCGGTTGGCAGCCATGGGCACTGGCGCGCCGAGGGCCGCCGAAGCGCGGCTCGCCGAGGCGGTGGGTCTTACCGCCAGCATTGGCCTGACGATCGTGCACCAGGCGGTCTATCCGCTGCGTGACCGGCGGCCGAGCACCTTGCTGGGCGAAGGCCAGATCGACTTGGTCCGCGAGGCGGTCGTCGCGCAGGGGATCGGCGTTGTCGTGGTGGATGCGGCGCTGACCCCTGTTCAACAGCGCAATCTGGAACGGGCCTGGCAGACCAAAGTCATCGACCGCACCGGCCTGATCCTTGAGATCTTCGGTGAGCGCGCCCGAACCCGCGAAGGCGCGTTGCAGGTCGAACTGGCGCATCTCGATTATCAGCGGACCCGGCTGGTGCGGTCGTGGACCCACCTGGAGCGCCAGCGCGGCGGCTTTGGCTTCCTGGGCGGCCCCGGCGAATCACAGATCGAAATCGACCGGCGGCTGATCACCGACCGCATGGTCAAGCTGAAGAAGGAGCTGGAGCAGGTACGCCGCACCCGCGGCCTGCACCGGCGCGCGCGGGAGCGAGTGCCTTACCCGGTGATCGCCCTGGTCGGCTACACCAATGCCGGCAAGTCGACCTTGTTCAATGCCCTGACCGGGGCCGGCGTCTATGCCGAGGATCAGCTTTTCGCCACGCTCGATCCGACCATGCGCGGGCTGAGCCTGCCCTCCGGGCGGCGGGCGATCCTATCCGATACCGTAGGCTTCATCTCGGAACTGCCGACGCAGCTGGTGGAAGCCTTCCGAGCGACGCTTGAGGAGGTGGCCGCAGCCGACATCATCCTGCATGTCCGCGACGTCTCGCACCCCGATACCGCGGCCCAGCGCGAAGATGTGCTGAAGGTGCTGACAGAGATGGCGGATGGACCGCTGGCGGCGCTCGATCCCGAATGGGAAGGGCGGGTGATCGAGGTGCTGAACAAGGCCGATCTGCTGGGTGGCGCAGCGCATGTCCCGGGTGGGGAAAGCGCCCGCGCGATCGCCTGTTCCGCGTTGACGGGGGAGGGGGTTGAGCGCTTGCTCGCCGTGCTTGATGAGCGGCTGGCGGCTGCCCTGGAGACGGTAACCTATGCCATCCCCGTGGCCGACGGGGCGCGGCTCGCCTGGCTCTACCGCCATGGCGAGGTCATTGAACGCGCCGAAGGTGAGAGCGGCACCCGGCTGACGGTTCGCCTTACCTCGGTCGACCGGGCCCGGTTCGAGCAGCCCAGCCGATGATCGACGCGGCGGCTCTGGCCGATGTGGAGGCCTTGCTGCGGCGAGCCACGGCGGCGGAGATTCTGCCTCGCTGGCGGCGCCTCGGGGCCGATGCGGTCCGCACCAAAAGTGGGCCGCTCGATCTCGTCACCGATGCGGATGAGGCCGCCGAGCGGGTGATCACCGCCGGCCTCGAAGCACGCTTTCCCGGCTGCCTGGTGGTGGGGGAGGAGGCGAGCGCGGCACAGCCGGCGCTGCTGGATGCTTTGGCCGGGGCTGATCTCGCCTTCGTGGTCGACCCCGTGGATGGAACCCAGAATTTCGCGGCCGGCCTGCCGCT
>CAITYE010000434.1 GCA_903896535.1 uncultured Paracraurococcus sp. | reverse complement strand
GAATATCGGGACGACCAATAACATCATCCAGGCGACGTCAGGGAACATCACCGCCACCCCGCCGGCCGAGAATACCTGGACCCAGGCGATGGTCAGCCCCGCCCTCTACGGGGCGCGGTCCGATGCATGGGCCGACAATGGCTCCCCGATCCTGGGCGGCGGCATCGCGCTTTCCAATGTCGGTGAGGCACAAAGTCAGCCGTTTTCTAATGATTCCGGTTCGGGGCAGGCCGGCTTCAGCATGACCATCTCCTTCCAGGTCGTCGGCAATGGCAGGCCGCTGGAAATCTCCTTCGATGATCTCTACCAACTGGCGGCCAACTCGGTCCTGAACCAGACCGCGACCTCGGCCATTGCTAATAGCTTCTCGATCAATGGCTCCGACGTTCAATGGACCGAGTCGCCGTTGGCGGTGAACACGACTCTGGCCACGGCCAATGGGAATCCACCCTCGGTCGCCAACGGGCCAACCCTCGTCAATATCCACCTCACCACCCCGTTCCTCACCCCGGGCGTATCCTACACGGTGAGCATGCAATCGCAGGCCATCGCCGCGATTTCGGCCACGAACCAGGATATCCCGGAGCCGGCCACGCTTACCCTGCTCGGGGCATCGATGCTTGGCCTCGGCATGGTGGGTCGGCGCCGCAAGCGCTGATCGCCTAGAGCATGCTGCGTTCACATGCGTTCACGCAGCCCGCTCTAGCCTTTGTTGGATCGCGCGATTCAGCGCCTTCGGCGATGCCGCCTCAACGCATCGCGCTCTAGCGAGGCTCGGCCGGCAGGACGGCGCGATAAAGGACTCCAAATACAAAAAGAATCCAATATCGCGCGGCAAATCGTCTTCGCCCGCGCCGGCCTTACCGGGGGCAGCCAGCCCGCCCGCCTTTGGCTGCTCCGCTGCCGGATTTGTTGAATGGAACCACGACTCTGAGAATCAGCGGCACGGGGCTTTTTGGCTCGTGCCGGTTGCCCGAATGGGCACCCAAGGTTTTCGCCTTGAGCAGCCTCCGGTCTGATGGATCACAGCGTGGTCCATCAGACCGGAGGCTGCTCTGGAATCGATATTTTCTAAAGCAAAAGATCCGTTCAGACGTTTCCGTCTGAACGGATCTTGCGCCAGGGCAGGCGGCGGTCGCATTCGCGTACGCATCCCGCGCCAGCCGATAAAGGGCGGCGAAGTTTCCCCCCAACCTCTCAGTGCAGCGGCAGCGTTGGCGCGGCGCCTGCAACGCAGGTGCGCACCATGTGGCGGCGTTCCGTCGTCGTCGAAAAGGCGGTGGCGCGATGGGCCACGGCGCGATTGTCCCACATCACCAGGTCATGCGGTCGCCAGCGATGCGCATAAATGAAGGCGGGCTGCGTTGCCTGCGCCATCAGGCGCTCGATCAGCAGGCGGGACTGCGCCGCGTCCAGGCCCTCAATGCTGCGCGCATGGGCGCCGAGATAGAGGGCCGGGCCATGCGGATTCTCCTCCAGCACCAGGGCCTGGCGAACCGGTGGGTGCTGGTTGCGCTCGGCCTCGCTCACCAGCGCCGCATCGACCCGGGCGCGTGACCAGCCGAAGTCATGGATGGCGACGCGACCCCGCAAAGCCACCTGCTCGGCCGGGTCGAGCGCGGCGAAGGCGGCGCGCATGGCAGCGAATTCCGTATCCCCGCCGGCCGAGGGGATCTCCCGCGCCGACAGCAGGGACGCCCGTGCGGGTACCGGCTTGAACGACGAATCATGATGCCAGAGCCGGTTGGCCTTGTTGTTCAGCACCTGTGTATCGGTCGGTGAGGTGATCGCGCCGCTCGGGCCGATATTCGACAGGATGATCACCGCACTGCCCGCCCCCGGCGCGCCGGGGCGGGTGCGTTCCAGCGGCCCGAAGCCCTCGCTGAAGGCGATCTGTGCCGCGTCGTCGATGCGCTGGTCCGGGAAGACCAGCACCGAGAAGCGGTCGAGCGCATCGCGCAGGGCGGCCATCATCCCCGGGTCCACACCGCGGGCGATGTCGAGACCCGTGACCTGGGCGCCGAAGAGGGGGGTGAGCGGTGTCGTCTCGACCATGCGGTGGCTCCTTCGGCCCCTACCATGGCGGGGCGGCGCATCCGGGCGCCAGACGCCATTTTGGTGAAACACCCTGCCGCTATCCGGCAGAATAAACCCAGCCGTCAGGCCCGCGGCTCCTTGACCGCGCGCAGATGCGCGAGACCGCTGACCGCGCGCAAATGCGCGAGACTGCTGACCGCGCGCAAATGCGCGAGACCGCTCACCGCGCGCAGATGCGCGACGAAGGCAACGATCTTGGCGGGAAGGCGGTCGGCACGGGCATGCACGGCGTGGATCTCCGCCTGGTAGCGCGCCGGCCAGGCGGGCAGACCCGCCAGCAGCGTTGCCAGCCGGCCGGCGGCGACATCCTCGCCGACCATCCATTCGGGCAGCAGCACCAGGCCCATGCCGTCCAAAGCGGCTTGGCGCAGCGCCTCTCCGCTATTGGACCGGAACGGCCCGGCGACCGCGATCTCCTGCTGCCCGCCCGCGGCCGTGGCGAATACCCAGACCGGCGCCTCCTCCGCCTCGTGATAGGTCAGGCAGGGGTGCTGGAGGACCGCATCGGGCGTGGTCGGGGCGCCGTGGCGCGCGATGTAGCCGGGGCTGGCACACAGCACGCGCCGGCCCGAAGCCAGCGGATGCCCGATGAAGGACTTGCCGGCCGGCAGGCCGAGGCGGATCACGATGTCCACCCCATGCGCCGGCACCAGGCCGGTCTGTTCCGTCAATACGAGATCGATCTCCACCCGCGGATGCGCCGTGCGGAAACCGGCGAGATGCGGCACCACATGGCGCAGTGCGTAGGACCGCCGGGCCACGATACGCAGCGTGCCGGTGGCGTCTTCGTGCATCTCCCGCGCCTCGACCATGGCGGCATCGAGGCCCTCCAGCAGCGGCGCGACACGGGCCGCCAGGCGCCGCCCGGCCTCGGTCGGCGAGACATGCCGTGTCGTGCGGTTGAAGAGTCGCAAGGCGAGGTCGTCTTCCAGTTCACGCAGCGCCCGCGATGCCGCCGTCGCCGACAAGCCGAGCGAGCGCCCCGCCGCCGCGATGCCGCCGCGATCGAGGGTGCGCAGGAAAAGCCGAAGTGCGGTCAACCGGTCCATGCGGCCAGGCATGCTGTCATGGCGGGGGAGGTTGTCCCGCCGGGGCCGGGTTGGGAAGCGGCGGTTGCGACGCCGGCCCCTCCACAGCCCGGCGCGCCGGATGGACCGCCATGCAAAGCGCCGGACGCGGCCGCCCATGGGGTGAGGCGAAAGAGGCGGCGGGCTACCGCTCGACGCGGGCCGCCCGAGCCCCCAGATTGGGTATGCGATGAACCTGCTCGTCCCAACCCCCCCGCTGTTCTTTCCCGCCAAGCGGCCGCCGCCGCCGACGGGGAAGCGCCTCCGCGTGGAAAGCCCCTTCGAGCCTAATGGCGATCAGCCACGGGCGATCGCCGCGCTGATCCAAGGCCTCCGGGCGGAGGAGCGGGACCAGGTGCTGCTCGGCGTCACCGGCAGCGGCAAGACCTTCACCATGGCCAAGGTGATCGAAGCAGTGCAGCGGCCGACGCTGATCCTGGCGCCGAACAAGACGCTGGCCGCCCAGTTGTACGGGGAAATGAAGAGCTTCTTCCCCGACAACGCCGTGGAATATTTCGTCAGCTACTACGACTACTACCAGCCGGAAGCCTATGTCCCGCGTACCGATACGTATATCGAGAAGGACGCGCAGATCAACGAACAGATCGACCGCATGCGCCATTCCGCGACCCAGTCGCTGCTGGAACGCAGCGATGTCATCATCGTCGCCTCCGTCTCGTGCATCTATGGCATCGGCTCGGTCGAGACCTATTCGCGCATGGTGGTGAAGCTGGAGACGGGCGGCCGGATCGAACGCGATGCGCTGGTGAAGGGCCTGGTCGAGCAGCAATACCGGCGCAATGACAGCTTCTTCGCCCGTGGTACCTTCCGCATCCGTGGCGAGACGGTGGATATCTGGCCCTCGCACCTGGAAGACCGGGCCTGGCGGGTTTCCCTGTTCGGCGACGAGATCGACGGCTTGCGCGAATTCGACCCGCTGACCGGGGAAGTGACGGCGGAGATGGCCCGCATCTCGATCTATGCGAACAGCCATTACGTGACGCCGCGCCCGACGCTGCAACAGGCGATTGGCCAGATTAAGACCGAGCTGCGCCAGCGGCTGGAACAGCTGCACGCCGAGGGCAAGCTGCTGGAAGCCCAGCGCCTGGAACAGCGCACCACCTTCGATATCGAGATGCTGGAGACCACCGGCGTCTGCAAGGGGATTGAGAATTACAGCCGCTACCTGACCGGGCGGAACCCGGGCGAGCCGCCGCCGACGCTGTTCGAATACCTGCCGGATAATGCGCTGCTGGTGGTCGATGAAAGCCATGTGACGATCGGCCAGCTGGGCGGGATGTATCGCGGCGACTTCGCGCGCAAGAGCGTGCTTGGCGATTTCGGCTTCCGGCTGCCCAGCTGCATCGACAACCGGCCCCTGAAATTCGAGGAATGGGAAGCCTTTCGCCCGGATACCATCTTCGTCTCCGCCACCCCGGGGCCGTGGGAGATGGAGCGCACCGGCGGCAGTTTCGTCGAGCAGGTGATCCGCCCGACCGGGCTGGTCGATCCCGTCACCGATATCCGCCCGGTCGAAGGGCAGGTCGATGACCTCCTGGCCGAATGCCGCGATGCGGTGACGCATGGTGGCCGGGTGCTCGTCACCACCCTGACCAAGCGGATGGCCGAAGACCTGACCGAATACATGACCGAGGCAGGGCTGCGCGTCCGCTATCTGCATTCTGATGTGGATACGCTGGAGCGGATCGAGATCATCCGCGACCTCCGCAAGGGGGTCTTCGATATCCTGGTCGGCATCAACCTGCTGCGTGAGGGGTTGGATATCCCGGAATGCGTCCTGGTGGCGATCCTCGATGCCGACAAGGAAGGTTTCCTCCGCTCCGCCACCTCACTGATCCAGACCATCGGCCGCGCGGCGCGCAATGCCGAAGGGCGGGTGTTGCTGTATGCCGACCGGATGACCGACAGCATGAAGCGCGCGCTGGAGGAGACCGAGCGGCGGCGGTCCAAGCAGGTCGCCTGGAATACCGAACACGGCATCACCCCCACCACCATCAAGCGCGACATCGTCCAAATCGTGCAATCCGTCTACGAGCAGGACTACGTCACCATCCCCGCGGTCGCGGGCGATGCCGCGGCCGAGTTCGTGGGGCGCGACCTGAAGGCGAGCATCGCCGAGTTGGAGAA
This sequence comes from uncultured Paracraurococcus sp., assembly GCA_903896535.1. GTDB lineage: Bacteria > Pseudomonadota > Alphaproteobacteria > Acetobacterales > Acetobacteraceae > CAITYE01. Next base: position 7,721 of record CAITYE010000434.1, on the reverse strand, counting down.
GCGCATGCGCGCCGCCGCCGCCGATCTGGAATTCGAGGATGCCGCCCGGCTGCGCGATGAGATCAAGCGGCTGGAGGCGCTTGACCTTGGCCTGCCGGCCGGTCCCGCGCTGGCCCCGAACGTTGCTGGGCGGTCCTTGCAGGAGGCAACGCCCAAGTCGCGTGGCCGCGGCGCCTGGCGGCCGGAGCCGATGGGCCCGGGCGGCGGCGGACGGGCACCGAGCAAGCGCGACAAGCGGCGCTAGAGCGCGATGCGTTGAGGCGGAATCGCCGATAACGCTGAATCGCGCGATCCAACAAATGCTCTAGCGCAGCCGCCGGTCTGATGGATCACGCAGTGATCCATCGGCTCAGTCCGGCATCGCCGCGCCTTCGTAGCCGATCGGGACCAGCGAGAGGGTCAGGCCGAGCACGTTCCGCTGCTGCGCGAGCATCGCCTGGGCCGCATCGCCCAACTCCGCCTCTGGCCCGGCCACGGCGGCCACCAGCGCCATGGCGCGGCGGCGGTCGGCCGCCTTCGCCAGCAGCCGGGGCAGGGTGGCCAAGGCCTCGGCCGGGGCCATGCTGACGATCACCGTCTGCTCGCGGATCATCGTCTGGCGCGCTTCGGCGGTCATGACATCGAAGGGCGGTTCGGACTGCATCAGGGCGTTGGACCGTGCCAGGCGGCTGCGCCGCACCGCGCCGCGTGCCTGGGCCAGCAGGATCATCATGCGGACCACGGCTTCGGCGAAGCCGCCCGCCTCAATCCGCCCGAGCGCGGCGCGGACTTCCGGCGCCTCGGCGGGGACCTGCGCCTCGGCTGGCGCACTCGCTTCGGTGCCGGCGATCCCCCAGGCGGCCAGCCAGCCATAGGTGGCGTGGAAGGCTGTCTCGGTCCAGGCATCGCGCCAGTCCCGCCAGGTGTCGATGCTCCGCTCGATGGCGTCCGCCATGCCTTGCTCGACCGCAAGATAGGGATTGTCCGGCCGCGCCTTGCGCCGATGCGCCTTCACCTGCCGCGCCGCCTCACTCAATTGGCCGAGCGCGGGGTTGCGGTCCGAAACCAGGGTGCGGCGCAGGCGCAGTGGGTGCATCTGCCGGCGTAGCTCGGCGCTGCGCTCGTTCGCCCAGGGGCGCACCAGGGGGGCCATGAACAGGTCATAGACCGACTGGTTGAGTTGGGAGATCTTCGCCACCTCGGGGAAGGCCTCGTTGGTGGCATCGCCGGAGCGGGCGCGGATATCGTCCATGGTCCGCTCCACCAGCTCAACCTGCCAGCCATTATCGGCGGTTTCCCGGACGATCTGCATTTCGTAGAGACCGGGCGCGAGGCTGTCGATCAGCCCCAGCAACTCGGCGATCTCGCTGTGCTCCTTCAAGGCGACGGCGCCGGAGACGAAGATACCGAGATGCCCGATATCGTCATGCATCAGATAAACGATGGTCTGGCCGAGCGTCTTGATCTCCTGCTCGTCGCGATAGACATCGGCGATCCAGCGCAGCGCCTGCCCAGGCGGCGTGATGTTGTCGCCGGCGGACGCGAAGACGATGATCGGGCAGCGGACCGCGCGCATGTTGAAGACCGTGCCGGCGCCTGCCGAGATCTCGCCACGGGCGAATTTATCGCCGATGAACAGGTTCTCGACGATCCAGCGGATCTCGTCGCGGTTCATCAGGAAGTAGCCGCCCCACCACCGCTCGAACTCCAGGAAGCGCTCGGCTTCGGTATCGGCCTTCTGGAACAGGTTGTAGTACTTCTTGAACCAGGTATTGCCGGGCGAAAGACTTTCGAAGTTCAGCACCAGGTTGGCGCCGTCGAACCTGCCATGGCCGAGATCGGCCATCAGCGCCGACGGCCAGGAACCGCCAGCCAGCCCGCCCAGGTAGCGCATCGGGTTGCGCCCGCGCTCGCCGGCCCAATAGGATAGCGGTGCGCCGTTCAGGACCAGCGCCCCGGTCAAGTCCGGCTGACTGGCGCCCAGCATCATCACCGCCCAGCCGCCCTGGCAGTTGCCGATCACGACGGATTTCGGCGCCTGGGGATGGGCCTTGTGGATATGTTCGAGGAAGATCGCCTCGGCGCGGGTGATGTCGAGGATGGTCTGCCCAGGCTCGGGATCACGGAAGAAGATGACAAAATACACCGGATGCCCGCGCCGCAGCGCCACGCCCACCTGACTGTCCGATTTGAAGCCGCCAATGCCGGCGCCATGGCCGGCGCGGGGGTCGATGATGACGAAGGGCCGCAGCTTCGGGTCGGTCGGCGGATAATCCGCGGGCACCGTGATGCGGACCAACGCGTAATTGCAGGGCCGCGGCAGGGTACGGCCATCGACCACCATCTCGTAGTCGAAGATCAGCACCGGCGGACAGCCGGCGGCCTCGTGCTCGGCGAAGCTGTTGCCGGCCTCGCGCATCGTGTCCCAGAATAGGACCGCGCGCTGGCTGGCGTCGATCAGATACTCCACCGTATCGGTGGCGGCCTGCATCGGGCTCGCGGCAACCTGCGGCGGCGCGGCGGGCTTGGGGAGGGAGGGCGCGAGAGTGACCGCCTGGCGGCGCATGACCTCGCCGAGTGCACGGGTCTGCGCCATGACACGGCGCATCCCCTCGCCACTGAGGGCCAGCATTTCCGGGCCGGGCAAGATTTTGAGCTGAGACATGGGAAGGACCCTCTCAACCTCTTGTTGCACCGCAGCATGAGCGGGACAAGCGAAATCGGTGACCCCTCGGCTTAGAGCGGGATGCGTTGAGGCGGAATCGCCGATAACGCTGAATCCCGCGACCAAACAACCGTTAGAGCAGGGTGCGTGAGCGAATGCGAACGCAGCATGCTCTAGGCCCGGGCCGGCCGCAGCCCCCGGCGCATTTTCCCTAGCCGGGCGAGCCCGGCCAAGCGCCGATCCAGGAAATCGAGCGCCGCATCCAGCCCAGGATCGTCGTCGCGCAGCCAAAAGGCCAGCGTCGCGCCATAGATCGCCGCCAGCGTCGCCCGCTTCGTGTACCAGGAGAAATCAGCCGCGCTATCGCCCGCCGCGTACCACATCGCATCGACCGTCCGGGCGGTGGCGGCCAGCGCCAGCGGCGCGTTCCAGGGCAAGGCGAGCAGGCTCAGCGCCCGGCGCAGCGCGGCCTTGTGGGGCGCGACGGCTGCAAGGCGCAACTCCAGCAAGCGGCGGATGCGCTGCGGGGTGCGCCCGGGCAGGCCCTCAGCCGCCATCGCCGCCGCCATGTCGCGGTCGGCGAGGTCGCTCCACGCGGTGATCGCGCCGGCCGGGCCGGTCGGGAAATGGCTGCCCGCCAGGGCTGGGTCTTCACCCGCCGCGGCCAAGCCAAGGCGCAGGGTGCGCGCGTTCCAGCCCTCCCGCGCGGCGATGGGTAGCATGGCACGGATCGCCGCGTCGCGGCCGGGGTTTTGCTCGATCATGCCGGATTTTGGGCCGGCGCGGCGGCGCGGGCCAGCTCCTCGTTAAAGCCGAAGCGGCCGAGATCGGCCATCCGCATGGTGTAGAGGATGCCGTCGAGATGGTCTGTCTCGTGTTGCATGATCCGCGCTGCGATCCCCTCGGCCTCGCCCTCCACCGCCCGGCCATCGGCATCGAGCCCGGCGAAGTGCAACCGCCGCCAGCGCGGGACTTCGCCGCGCAAGCCGGGGATGGACAGGCACCCCTCCCAGGCCGCCTCGGTCTCCGGCCCCAGGGCGGTGAGCACCGGGTTCACCAGCGCCACCATCCCCTCCGCCTGCCGCCAGATAAAGACGCGCAGCGGCACATGCACCTGTGGCGCGGCGAGACCCACGCCGCCGGCATCCAGCAGCGTCTCCGCCATGTCGGCGATCAGCCGGCGGATCTCCGGGGCGGACGGGTCTGGCACCGGCGCCGCCTTGGCGAGCAGGACGGGATGGCCCATGCGGGCGATCTTCAATATGGACACGGTGGCCTAGAATGGCCGCCCCGGGCGCCGGGGACAAGCGGCGCGTCGCGACTCGCTGGGGCGGGGCTTCCCGGAGGGCGCGGCATTGTGCTAATACTTCGGGGCGGCGCAGACGGCTTGGCGGAAGGTGGGTCGCCACCCTCTGCCAAGCCGTCTGTGCGGTTGCGCATTTTCCACCCAGGAACCCCGAGGAGGTTGCCCCGCGTGCAAGTCGTCGTCCGTGACAACAACATCGACCAGGCTCTGAAAGCGCTTAAGAAGAAGCTGCAGCGCGAGGGCGTGTTCCGCGAAATGAAGCTCCGCCGGCATTACGAGAAGCCCTCCGAGCGCCGTGCCCGTGAGGCCGCCGAGGCCGTCCGCCGCGCCCGCAAGGTCGAGCGCAAGCGCCTGGAGCGCGAGGGTTTCTGAGCCAGCCGGCCCGCTCACGCGGGCCTCTGACTTTATTGAGCCGCGGCGCGGGGCCACCCGCTGACCGCGGCTTCGACGTATCGGGAAGGGATCATCGCCATGGCCCGCATGCCCCTGCATTGGTCCTCGCGTTCGCCCTATGTCCGCAAGGTGGTCGTGGCGGCGCATGAACTCGGCCTCGCCGACCGGATCGAGGCGGTGCCGACCAAGGTGGCGATGACCGCGATCGATCCCGCCATGCTGCCGCGCAATCCCTTGGGCAAAATCCCTGCCCTGCAGACGCCGGAACATGGCTGGCTCTACGACAGCTTCGTCATCTGCGAATATCTGGATGGCCTGGCGGCGCCGCCGAAGCTGTTCCCCGGGCCGGGGCCGGCACGCGTCGAAAGCGGCCGACGGCATGCGTTGGGGAACGGCTTTCTCGACATCCTGCTGCTTTGGCGGACCGAGTTGACCCGCACGCCGCAGCATCCTGGCATCATCGCGGGCTTCGAGGCCAAGCGCACCGCGATCCTTGCGGTGCTGGAGGAGGAGGCACCGGCGCTGGCCGCCGGGCCGTTCGAGATCGGCCGCCTGACCATCGCCGTGGCGCTGGGCTATCTCGATTTCCGCTGGCCGGATTTCGACTGGCGCGGCGCGCATCCGCGCCTCTCGGCGTGGGAGTCGACAGTCGCTGCCCGTCCGGCCATGCAGGCCAGCCCCTTCATCGACGCCTGAGCGGTCCGAACCGCCTGGCCTCCAGACCAAGGTCGCAAGGCTTTGGTATGGAGCCCAGGAAACCGGAGGTTTCCGCCCGGCGATTGATGACTAGAGCATGCTGCGTTCACATAAGTTCACGCAGCCAGCTCTAGCCTTTGTTGGATCGCGCGATTCAGCGCCTTCGGCGATTCCGCCTCAACGCATCGCGCTCTAGAAAAAGCTGCTACGCGCGGTCCAAGGCTTTGACTGCCGATATCAATCCTTCTCCCCAACATCGAAGCTGCGCAGGCCGACATCCTGATCGAGCGCCGTCAGCCAGGGCGAGGCGACCAGCGTCTCCTGCGCATCCCGCAACCCCTGCGCCCAGCGCGCGGTCATTGTTGTGCGGCTGAACTCGATATCCTTGTCGTGGCCGCCGCGATGGGTTGAGCGGTCGATCAGGTGCGCGATGTCGACCTGGCGGGCATTCCGGCTATGGGAATACAGCAGTTGCGCTTCTGGCGTGGTCTGCAGCGCCGGCGGTAGTTTCTCCCACAACTCCCGATAGGCGTGTTGCAGGTTCTGCATCAGCCGCATCTGGTCGGTGCCGGCGCGGGTGCGGCTGGAGAAGCGGATATCCTTCTCCCGCTCCGCTGACTCGACCAAGTTGGTCGGCAACTTGCCGCGGGCAGGAAAGAGGTCGATCTGGAAGGCGAGGCGGCTGACCCGTGGCTGGCTCTCGATCACGTATTGCAGCGGGGTATTGGAGACGATGCCGCCATCCCAGTAAAAGCGGCCATCGATCTCCACTGCGGGGAAACCAGGCGGTAGCGCGCCGCTGGCCATCACGTGCTCCGGCCCGATGCGGATCTCGTTATTGTCGAACCAGGCGAAGTTGCCGGATTCAATATCGGTCGCGGCGACGCTGAAGCGGATCTCTTTGGCATTGATCCGGTCGAAATCGACTACTTTTTCAAGCGTGCTGCGCAGCGCCGACGTGTCGTAGATGCTGGGTGGCCCTGCTGGCTGCAGCCATGAGAAGGGCAGCCGCGGCGAATAAAAGCCGGGTTGGCCCAGCACCAAAGCGCGCCAGGTACCCAATTCCCGCCGGTCGAGGCTGCTGGGCCAGAGGGGCGGCGGTTCGGTGATCGTTTCCCAGAACAGGCGTAGCTGGGCAACGCGGCGTTCCGGCGCATTGCCGGCGATGATCGCGGCGTTGATGGCGCCGATCGAGATGCCCGCGACCCAATCCGGTACATAGGGGCTGCTACTCAGCGCCTCGTACACCCCGGCCTGATAGCTGCCGAGCGCACCGCCACCCTGCAGCACGAGGGCGACGGACTTATCGTAGCTGGCCGGGCGCGGCGGAATGGCGGCATGGCGCGGCAGGGCGTCGGGCATGTGCTGTCTCCGCGCGAATTCGATCCCACCGCGCGAGCGCGACAGAAGCGTTTCTTCTATGCCACGATTGGTCGCCATCGAGCAAATGTCGCAAGGCCCACCCTTGGGTTTGCCGGATGGGCGTCTTAGAGTGATCCGGATCAGCCAGCCGGAAAGGCCAAGCCCATGACGCCCCCGCGCAATTCAACCGCCGCCCGTGACATCGCCTACACGCTGCACCCCTACACCGACCACAAGGCGCATCTCGTGAACGGGCCGCTGGTGATCAACCGCGGCAAGGGCGTCCATGTCTACGACGACCAGGGCAAGGAATATATCGAGACGGTGGCCGGCCTCTGGTGCGCCAGCCTCGGCTTCGAGAATGAGCGTCTGGTGCAGGCGGCGACCGCGCAAATGCGCAAGCTGCCATTCTACCACAGCTTCACCGGCAAGTCGCATGAGCCGATGGTCGATCTGGCCGAGATGCTGATCGAGCGCGCGCCGGTGCCGATGAGCAAAGTCTTCTTCGCCAATAGCGGGTCGGAGGCGAATGACAGCGTTATCAAGATCCTGTGGTACATGCACAATGCGATCGGCAAGCCCGAGAAGAAGAAAATTATCAGCCGCCTGAAGGGCTATCACGGCATCACATTGGCGTCGGCTTCGCTCACCGGCCTGCCGGCCAACCACAAGCTGTTCGATCTGCCGCTGCCGGGCTTCATCCATGTCGGCACGCCGCACTACTACCACGGCGCCCTGCCCGGCGAATCCGAGGAGGATTTCGCCACCCGCCTCGCCGCGGAGCTGGAGGCGACCATTCTGAAGGAGGGGCCGGAGACGGTCGCAGCCTTCTATGCCGAGCCCTTCATGGGTGCGGGCGGCGTCATCATCCCGCCGGCCGGCTACTTCCAGAAGATCCAGGCGGTGCTCCGCAAGTACGACGTGCTCTTCTGCGTGGACGAGGTGATCGCCGGCTTCTTCCGCACCGGCAGCTATTGGGGCAGCCAGACCTTCGGCATCCAGCCGGACATCCTGGTCTGCGCCAAGGCGCTGTCGGCGGCCTATCTGCCGATCTCGGCGGTGCTGGTGAATGAGCGGGTCTTCCAGGGGATCGCGGAAGGCTCATCCACCGTCGGCACCTGGGGCCATGGCTTCACCTATTCGGGCCATCCCGTGCCGGCCGCCGTCGCCATCGAGACGCTGAAGATCTACGACGAGTTGGACATGCTGGGCCATGTCCGTAATGTCGGCCCCTACATGCAGGAACAGCTCCGCGCCCGCTTCGCCGACCACCCGCTGGTTGGCGAGGTGCGGGGCGTCGGCCTGGTCGCGGCGGTGGAG
>CAITYE010000433.1 GCA_903896535.1 uncultured Paracraurococcus sp. | reverse complement strand
GCCCATAAATACGCCGAAGCCGCCCGCGTCGCGGTGCGCGGGGTCCGCCGCGACGGCATGGAACAGATCAAGGCGCAGGAAAAGGACAAGAAGGCCCCGCTCAGCCAGGATGAGGCAAAGGGCTGGTCCGACGAGGTCCAGAAGCTGACAGACGCCTATATCAAGCAGGTCGATAGCGCGCTCGGCGACAAGGAGAAGGACGTCAAGCAGGTCTGAGCGATGCCCACGACCGTTCAACCCATCATGACCCACGCGCCGCTCGACGAGGCGACACTCGCGCCGTTGCGGCCGATCGCGGTCTCGCCGCCGGCTACGGCGCGCCATGTCGCGATCATCATGGACGGCAACCGCCGCTGGGCAGAACAGCGCGGCCTGCCCGTGGCGCTTGGCCATAAGGCCGGGGCGGAAGCCGTGCGCCGCACCATTCGTGCGGCGATCGAGGCCGGGGTGCAGTGGCTCACGCTTTATGCCTTTTCCTCAGAGAATTGGCTGCGACCGGCTGAAGAAGTGAAGGCTCTGACCGGGCTGATGCGCTTCTACCTGCGCGCCGAGGTCGCGACACTGGCCAAGGAAGGCATCCGCCTGCAGGTGATCGGGGAGCGTGAGCGCTTCGGTGCGGAGACGATGCGCGAGATCGAGCGTGCCGAGGCGCAGACCGCCGCCGGGCGACGGCTGACGCTCACCGTCTGCCTCTCCTACGGGGCTCGGAGCGAAATCGCCGCGGCCGCCCGCGCAATGGCGCAGGCGGTTCAGGACGGGCGGCTTGATCCGGCGAGCATCGACGAGACGAGCCTTGGGCGTTTCCTCTACACGGCGGCGATGCCCGATCCTGACCTGATCATCCGCACATCGGGCGAGCAGCGCCTGTCCAATTTCCTGCTCTGGCAGGCCGCCTATGCCGAGTTCGTCTTCCAGGATGTGCTTTGGCCTGATTATGGCCAGCCGCACCTCGCCGAAGCGCTCCGCGAATATGGCCGGCGGGAGCGGCGCTACGGTGCCCGCACCGGCTGATCCCGCCCCCGCTCGCTGGCCTGACCTGCGGCTGCGCATTGCCTCAGCCGCTGTATTGGTGCCGGTGGCGTTGCTCGCCCTTTGGCTGGGCGGGGCACTCTGGGCTGGGCTGGTCGTGCTTGCCGCCCTAGGGCTCGCCTGGGAATGGGTGCGACTCTGCGGCAGCGATTGGCGGCGCTGGCCGGGCATCGCCGTACCCTTGGCGATGCTCGCCGCCCTCGGCCTTGGGCTGGTAGGGCTCTGGCCGGCGGCTTGGTTGCTGGTCGGTCTTGGCGGCCTTGCCTTGGCCTTCCGGGACGGCTGGCTTGGCTTCGGCCTTGCCTATCTCGGCGTTGCGGCGCTGGCGCTGCTTGGGCTGCGGCAGGCGCCCGGTGGGGCGGCGAATGTGCTGTTTGTTCTGGCGATCGTCTGGGCGAGCGATATCGGCGCCTATTTCGCCGGTCGCGCCCTTGGCGGGCCAAAGCTGGCGCCAGGGATTTCGCCGAACAAAACCTGGTCGGGAGCGGTCGGGGGCTTATTCGCCGCGGTGATGGTGGGTCTTACGGTGGCCAGTGCAGTGGGTGGATTGGGCAAAGGCTGGTTGATCGTGGCCGCGCTGGCCGCCTTGCTCGGCATCGCCAGCCAGGTGGGGGACCTGTTCGAGAGCTGGCTGAAGCGCCGCTATCGTGTGAAAGACAGCTCGTCCCTCATCCCCGGCCATGGTGGTCTGCTCGATCGGCTGGATGGGGTGCTGGCCGCCGCGCCGATTGCGGCGCTGGCGGTGCTGGTGTTCGGCGCCGGACGGGTATTATGGCCATGAAGGCCCGGCAGGAAGGACGACTCGCGGTATGAAACGCCTGACCATTCTGGGCAGCACCGGCTCGATTGGGCGGAGTACCCTCGCTCTGGTAGCCGCTGCCCCGCCCGGTGCCTATGGGATCGAGGCGCTCGTCGCGGGCCGTGACGTCGCGGGGCTTGCCGCGCAGGCGCGCGAATTCGGCGCCCGGCTTGCCGTCGTCGCCGACCCGACCGGGCTCGATGCCTTGCGTGAGGCGCTCGCCGGCAGCGGCATCGAGGCCGCGGCCGGCCCAGAAGCCGTGATCGAGGCCGCCGGCCGGCCGGTGGATTGGACCATGGCGGCCATCGTCGGTGCGGCTGGGCTGCGGGCCACCCTGGCGGCGCTGGAACGCGGCGGGACGGTCGCTATCGCCAACAAGGAAAGCCTGGTCTGCGCCGGGGAGATCGTTCTGGCGGTCGCCGCGCGTACCGGTGCCACCCTGCTGCCCTGCGATTCCGAACATAATGCGGTCTTCCAGGCGCTTGACACCAAGGACCCGGCGCTGATCGAGAAGATCGTGCTGACCGCCTCGGGCGGGCCGTTCCGTACCGCCGATCTCGCCACGATGCGGGCGGCGACGCCGGAGATGGCGGTGAAGCACCCGGTCTGGTCGATGGGTGCGAAGATTTCGGTCGACAGCGCGACGATGATGAACAAGGGTCTGGAGGTAATCGAAGCGGCCCGGCTTTTCCCCATCCCGAGCGAGCGGATCGAGGTGCTGGTGCACCCGCAATCGACCGTCCACGGCATGGTGCAGTACGCCGATGGCTCGATCCTCGCCCAGCTCGGCACGCCGGATATGCGCACGCCGATCGCCCATTGCCTCGCCTGGCCGAATCGCATGCCGGTGGCGCTGCCGCGGCTCGATCTGGCCGCGCTCGGCCGGCTGGAGTTCGCCGCCCCCGATCCCGAGCGTTTTCCGGCGCTTCGGCTGGCGCGGGAGGCTTTGAATGCGGGGGGCGGCGCCCCAACTATCCTGAATGCGGCGAACGAGATCGCGGTGGCGCTGTTTCTTGATCGCCGCCTCGGTTTCCTCGACATCGCCGCGGTGGTGGAGGAGGCGATGCAGCAGCTCGGTGCCCCGACGGTCGCCGGGCTGGACGAAGTCCTGGCGCTGGACTCGGCAGCGCGGGCACTCGCCAACCGACTTGCGGCGCGCCGCGCCGCTGCCGCCTGATGCCCGCTGGAGGGGCTTGACGTGGATCTTTTGAGTGCTTTCTGGACGGCCTTGCCGGCCTTGCCGCGGACCTTGATCGCCTTCGTGGCGGTGCTTGGTGTCCTCGTGTTTATCCATGAACTCGGCCATTACCTGGCGGCGCGGTGGCGCGGCGTGCGGGTCGATGTCTTCTCGATCGGCTTCGGCAAGCCGATCCTGCGCTGGACCGACAGCCGGGAATGTGAATGGCGCATTTCCTGGATCCCGCTCGGCGGCTTCGTTAAACTTCATGGGCAGGAGAACCCGGCCGAGATCACCGCCGAGCAGCGCGCCGCCTGGCGCCCGGGGGAGACCTTCCACGACAAGTCCGTCGGCAGCCGGGCGATCGTCGTCGCCGCTGGGCCGGTGGCGAATTTTCTTTTGGCGATCCTGCTTTTCGCCGGGCTCTACATGGTCGTCGGCCAGCCCGTCGGCGGCACCAGCATCGGCCAGGTGATGGCCGGTTCGGCCGCCGAACGGGGTGGGCTGCGGGCAGGCGATGAGATCCAGGCGCTCGACGGCGCAAGGGTGCAGCGGTTCGATCAGGTGCAGCGCTACATCCAGCCGCGGGCCGGGCAGCCGGTCGCCATCCGCGTATTGCGCGACGGCGCCGAGCAGACCCTGACTGTCACGCCCGAGCCTGCTGGCGAGGCGCCGAATGCCACCGGCCGGCTTGGCATCCAGGGAGGCGTCGGGCATTTCGAGCGGCTGGGGCCGTTGCAGGCGGTGACCGCCGGGGCAGCGCAGACCTGGGAGATCACCACTCAGACTCTCTCCGGCATCGGCGAGATGCTGACCGGAAAGCGCAGCGCCAAGGAGTTGGGCGGGCCGATCAAGATTGCCGAAATCAGCGGCGAGGCGGCTAATCTCGGCCTGACGCCACTGATCAATCTGATGGCAGTGCTGTCGGTGAGTCTGGGACTGATCAACCTCTTTCCCATCCCGGTTCTGGATGGCGGTCACCTGATGTTCTACGCCGCCGAGGCGATCCGCGGTCGGCCGCTGCCGCCGAAGGTTCAGGAACTCGGCTTCCGGGCGGGCTTCGCGCTGCTGATTGGGCTGTTCCTCTTCGCCTCGAGCAACGACATCATCGAAGGCAGCATCGGCAAGTGGTTTTCCCGGTTGTTCGGGTGACCGGAACGACGATTTGGCAGGTGCTGGAGCGGGCGGGGTGGCGACTCGCCGCCCGCGGGGCTATCCTTCGCCGGACCGCGGAACCCCAAGCACACGGACGGCCCTTGTCCCTGACTTCCAGACTACTGCTGCTTGCGATCCTCGGGCTGGCCATACTCGCGCCCTCGGCGCGGTTGGGCGCGCAGCCGCGTCCCACGGGGCAAGCTCCGGCGGCGGCTCGCCCCGCACCGGCCCGCCCCGTGCCGGGCGACCCGAACATTATCCGAACGATTGACGTGCGCGGGAACCAGCGGATCGAGGCTGATACCGTCCGCTCCTACATGCTGTTACAGCCGGGCGACCGGTTCGATGCTGATCGGCTGGATCGCAGCCTGAAATCGCTCTTTGCTACCGGCCTGTTTTCGGACGTGAAGGTCGGCCGCGATGGCAACCGGGTGATTGTCGAGGTGGTCGAGAACCCGATCGTCAATCGCATCGCCTTCGAGGGGAACCGCAAGGTCTCCGACGACAATCTGCGCAAAGAGACGCAGTTGCAGCCGCGCGCCGTCTATACGCCCGAAGCGGTGCAGGCAGACCGGCAGCGCTTGCAGGAGCTTTATGCCAAGCGTGGCCGCTTCACCGCGATTGTCGAGCCGAAGATCATCCGCCAGGACCAGAACCGGGTCGACGTCGTCTATGAGATTCAGGAAGGCGATGCCGCTCTCGTCGCGCGCATCAACTTCGTCGGTAACCTGCAATATTCGGATAGCCAGCTGAAGGAGGTCGTGAGCACGAAGGAGCAGGCATGGTACCGCCTCTTTTCCTCCTCCGATCAACTCGACCCTGAACGCCTCGCCTTCGATCGCGAATTGCTGCGCCGCTATTACCTTCGCAATGGCTACGCTGATGTTGAGATCACCGGCGCCACCGCTGAATTGGCGCCCGACCGCACCGGTTTCTTCGTGACCTACACGGTCGCCGAGGGAACCCGGTACCGGATCGGCAAGATCGACCTTGTGTCCAATGTCCGCAACCTGGATGGGGCGCGGGTTCGGCGTGTGATCGATATCGAGCCCGGTGACTGGTACGACGGCGATGCGGTGGAGCGGATTGGCCTGGCGCTGCAAGACACGGCGAACCAGATCGGCTTTCCCTTCGTCGAAATCCAACCGCGCATTGCGCGCAACCGCGAGCAGGGAACCGTCGATCTTAGCTTCGAGATGAACGACGGGCCGCATATCTACGTCGAGCGGATCGATATCAACGGCAATACCCGCACCAAGGATAAGGTGATCCGGCGTGAGTTCCGGCTGGTGGAGGGCGATGCCTTCAACGCGGCGGCGATCCGTCGCTCCCGCCAACGGTTGCGCGATCTCGGCTACTTCTCAGACGCACAGATCAACTCCTCACCCGGCTCAGCCCCGGACAAAGCGGTGGTCAACACCCAGGTGGTCGAACGGGCGACGGGCGAGGTCTCCATTGGTGGCGGCTATTCGACCGATGCCGGCGCGTTGGTCGATATCGGTCTGAGAGAGCGCAACATCGTCGGCAGCGGCGTCGATGCCCGAATCAACGGCACGCTGGCGCAGAAGCGGAGCCAGCTCGACCTCTCTGTCACCGATCCCTATTTCCTCGACCGCAACCTCGCGGCCGGCGCGGACATCTTCTTCATCCAGCGTAACCTGCAAAGCATCGCCTCCTATTCGGAACGGCGAGCTGGCTTCGCGCTGCGCGCAGGTTATGCGTTTAATGAGCGCTTTCGCCAGACTTGGTCCTACAGCCTGATCGAACGCGAGGTTTACAATATCGCGTCCAATGCTTCCCCTTATATTCAGCAGCAGGCCGGGCAGAGCCTTGTCTCGCAAGTCTCGCAAACGCTGATCTACGATTGGCGCGACAGTTTCATCGTGCCGCATCAGGGCGGCGTCGTGCGCGCGGGCACCGACTTCGCTGGCATCGGTGGCGATGTCAGCTACCTGCGCGGACGCGTCGATGGTCAGTACTATATCCCGTTCGAGCAATGGCTTGGCGATCCGGACTATGTCCTCGCCCTGTTCGGCTCGATCGGCTACCTGCAGGACCTTTTCGGAACAGCGAATACCTCGAAGGACCGGATCATCGACCACTTCTTCCTGGGCGGTGAGAACCTGCGTGGCTTCCGGTTGGCGGGCGTTGGCCCGCGCGCCTCACCTTCCGGTGATTCGCTGGGCGGCAAGTTCATGTGGACCCAAACAACCGAATTTCGGTACCCCTTGCCGGGCATTCCCTCGGAACTCGGGCTGATTGGACGCGCTTTCGTCGATGTCGGCGCCCTGTCGCAGAGCTATTCGGCCAGTTATCAGGCCCAGTCGCAGTACCTCGCCGGCTCAACCATCCTGACCAGCGCCAATCCCCGTGTCGGTGTCGGCGTCGGGGTGTCGTGGCGCAGCCCCTTCGGCCTCATCAACATCGATGTCGCCAAGGCGGTGGTGAAGGAATACTACGATCAGACCCAGGTCTTCCGATTCGGCTTCGGCACCCGTTTCTGACCTCTCTCGCGCACCCTCGGGAACCCGACCATCCATGACCTTGACCAAGCTTCTCTCTGTCGCCGGCCTTGCCCTGGTGATTGTGGCACCAGCTGGCGCGCAGCCCAACCAGGAATGGTTCACCCCTGGCCAGCAGCAGCCCCCGCAAAGGCCACCCGCTGGCGGGCGCGCCCCGCCGCCCGCTGCCGCCCAACAACAACCCCCAGCTGGGCAGGCGGCGCCGGCTGCCCAACCTCCGTCTGCGCCGCGCCCCCCCGCTGCTGGTGCTCGCCCAGGCGCGCCGCTCGCCCCCGGCCAACCGCCGCCCAACGCCGTCATCGGCATTGTTGATGTGCCGGAAATTCAGCGCGTGTCGTCCGCCTTCAACCAGGTTCGCGAAGAGATCGAGAAGCGGCGCAACCGCCTGAACGAAGACCTCCAGCGCGAGCAGAACAGCTGGCGCGACGCGCAGCAGCAACTTGCCAATCAGCGCAGCACGCTGGCCCCAGACGACGTGCGTGGCCGCGAGCGGGCGCTGCAGGACCGGATCACGGACAGTCAGCGGATCTTCCGGGAACGCAGCCGGGCAATCGAACAGGCCGCGCAGCAGGCGCTGGTCGAGATCGAGCAGGGCCTCGGCAACGTCATCCGGCAGGTCGCGGCCAGCCATCAGGTCAACCTCGTCCTGCCGCGGGCGCTGGTCATCTTCAACGACGCGCCCTTCGACCTGACGCCCGCAGTGGCGCAGCAGTTCAACCGCACGCTCCGCAGCGTTACCCTGCCGCCGGATACGCTGGCGACCGGCGCGGCGCAGCGGCCTGCCGCGCCAGCCCCTGCCGCGCCGGCGGCCCCGGCCGCCCCCG
>CAITYE010000432.1 GCA_903896535.1 uncultured Paracraurococcus sp. | reverse complement strand
GTCTTCAAGGAAAGCGCCTACGGCCTCGGCAGTACCCGCTGGGAGGTCATGCGCGGCGTGGTGCTTCCCTACACGAGATTGTCGGTGGTGGGCGGCATTATGCTTGGACTAGGCCGGGCGCTGGGTGAGACGATGGCGGTGACCTTCGTCATCGGCAACGCCAACCGCATCTCGACCAGCCTATTTGGTCCCGGCAACACGATCGCTTCGGTTGTGGCGCTGGAGTTCGGCGAGAGCGAGACCGGTAGCCTCAAGCTTGCCTCGCTTCTCGCCCTTGGCTTCATCCTGTTCCTTCTGTCCTTCGTCGTGCTCGCCGTCTCGCGCTACATGCTGCGCTCGCGGCTGAAACACTGAGGCCGCCCGTGTCCGTATCCCTGACCGGTTCGCCGGACCCTCACCGCGATGTCACAGTCGCCGCCTCACTCGGCCGCCGCCGCAAACGGGCCGATCTTACCATTGCCGTGCTGTCTTGGACGGCGACGGCGATCGGCCTGATTTTCCTGACCTCCATCTTGGTGACGCTGTTCATCAAAGGATTCGGCGCCATGGCGCCTAGCGTCTTCACGGAGGTGACGAAGCCGCCGGGCTCAGGTGGCGGCCTGCTCAACGCGATCATCGGCAGCCTGATCCAGGTTGGGCTGGCAACCCTCATCGGAACGCCGATTGGTCTCCTGGTCGGCACCTATTTGGCTGAATACGCGCGCGGTTCGACCTTCGGCAATATCGTCCGCTTCGTCTCCGACATCCTGCTCTCGGCGCCTTCCATCCTGATCGGCCTATTCGTCTACCAGTTGCTGGTGCTGCCGTTTGGGGGCTTCTCGGGCTGGGCGGGCGTGGTCGCGTTGGCGATCCTTATCATCCCGATCGTCGTCCGCACGACCGAGGATATGCTGAGCCTGATCCCGAACACGCTGCGAGAGGCCGCGATCGGCCTTGGTGCGCCGAAGTGGAAGATGATCGTTCTGATCTGCTGGCGCGCGGCGCTGTCGGGCGTGATCACCGGCGTGCTGTTGGGTGTGGCGCGCATCGCCGGCGAGACGGCACCGCTGCTCTTTACCAGCCTCGGCAACAATACGGCGCAGTACGCTCTGAACGCGCCAATGCCCAGCCTGCCAATCACTATTTATTCCTATGCCGGCTCGCCATTTCAGGATTGGATCGAGCTGGCCTGGGCGGGGGCTTTGCTGATCACCCTCGCCGTCCTGCTGCTCAACATCCTCGCGCGCACCCTGCTGCGCGGCATCAAGTAGGAAAGCTGCACAATGCCTCCGCTCAGCGAAAGCCCGGCCGATCTCCCGAAGCGCAACGGCGCCTTTGGTGGCCTGAAGGTGCGCGAATCCGCAGGTCTGAACGGGGATATCCGCGTTCAGGTGAAAAACCTCGATTTCTACTATGGCGACAACAAGGCGCTGAAGAACATCAACTTCGACCTGCCCGACCGGCGGGTGACCGGGATGATCGGCCCTTCAGGTTGCGGCAAGTCCACGCTGCTGCGGGTGCTGAACCGCATGTTCAGCCTCTATCCCGGCCAGCGCGCGACGGGAGAGGTGTTGCTCGACAATCGGAATATCCTCGACGACAGCCTCGACATCAACGACCTGCGCGCCAAGGTTGGGATGGTGTTCCAGAAGCCGACCCCGTTCCCCATGTCGATCCGCGACAACATCGCCTTCGGTATCAACCTGCATGAGCGCCTGCCCAAGGCGGCGATGGATGAGCGCATCGAATGGGCGCTGACCCGTGCGGCGTTGTGGGGCGAGGTCAAGGACCGGCTTAACGCCTCCGCCATGGGGCTATCGGGCGGGCAGCAGCAACGACTTTGCATCGCGCGCACCATCGCCGTCCGCCCCGAGGTGATTCTGTTCGACGAGCCGACTTCCGCGCTCGATCCGATCAGTACCCTCAAGGTCGAGGAGCTGATCGACGAACTGAAGCGCGATTTTACCATCGCGATCGTGACCCATAACATGCAGCAGGCGGCGCGCTGCGCCGATCAGGTCGCGTTTTTCTATCTGGGCGAGATGATCGAAATTGCCCCGGCCGCGGATCTGTTTACCGCACCGAAGGAAGCCAAGACCCAGGAATACATCACCGGGCGCTTCGGCTGACCGGACAGGAGCACGAGGAATGTCCCCGAACGAGCCGATGCCCGAGCACATCGTCCGCAGCTATGACGAAGAGCTTCGCCGCTTGCGCGACATGATCACCCGTATGGGCGGCCTGGCGGAACTGCAAGTCGCCGACAGTACCAATGCGCTGCTGGAGCGTGACAGCGACCTCGCCGAGGAAGTGGTCCGGCGGGATGCTCAGCTCGATGCGCTGGAGCGGGAGATCGAGACCTTCTGCATTCGCCTCATCGCGCTCCGCCAGCCGGTTGGCGCCGACCTCCGGCTGATCGTCGCCGCACTCAAGGTAGCGCACGACCTGGAGCGGATCGGCGATTACGCTCGCAACGGCGCCAAACGGGCGATTGTCCTGGCCCAGCAGCCCCAGCTCGGCAGCCTGAACGGGTTCACCCGCATGGCCCGGATGGTGCAAGAAAACTTGCAAGGGGCGATCGATGCGCTGGTCCAGAACGACGCTGAGCTGGCGGATGAGATCTGGGCCGCCGACGAGCCGGTAGACGAAGTCTATAACGGCATCTTCCGCGAAATGCTGACCTTCATGATGGAAGATCCGCGCAACATCACCGCCGCCACTCACCTGCTCTTTATCGCGAAGAACCTGGAGCGGATCGGCGACCACGCGACCAACATTGCCGAGACGGTGCAATACGCCGTGCGCGGTGAAACCTCGGCCGAGGAACGTCCGAAGGGCGATACCTCCTCCTACGCCGTCCCGCCGCCAGGCTGAGGAAAGCGCCGCCATGAACAAGCTGACGACACTAGGCAGCGCCAAGCCGACCATCTTGGTCGTCGAGGATGAGGTGCCACTGCTGACCCTGCTGCGCTATAATCTGGAAAAGCAGGGCTTCCGTGTCGAGGAAGCGGTGGATGGAAATGAGGCGCTGGCCCGCGTCGCCGAGGGCCGGCCGGATGTTGTGTTGCTCGACTGGATGCTGCCCACCCTCTCCGGCATCGAGGTCTGCCGCCAGCTTCGCCGCCGGCCAGCGACGCGCGACCTGCCGATCATCATGGTCACCGCACGGACCGAAGACCAGGACGCGGTGCGGGCCCTCGATATCGGCGCCGACGACTATGTGGCCAAGCCATTTGCCATGGATGCGCTGCTCGCCCGAATCCGGGCGGTGCTGCGCCGCGCCGGGACCGTCGCGCAAAAGGGGCAAGTCAGCTTCTTTGATCTGATGATGGACCAGGACGCGCACCGGGTGATGCGGAACGGCCGCATGCTCCATCTGGGCCCGACCGAATACCGGATGCTGGAGTTCCTGATGACCCATCCGGGGCGCGTCTTCTCCCGCGAGCAACTACTGGATGCGATCTGGGGCCGCGACATCCATGTCGAGCCACGAACGGTCGATGTGCATATCCGCCGGCTGCGCAAGGCCATCAACGGCCCCGGTGAAGCAGATGTCGTCCGCACCGTCCGCTCCGCCGGCTACGCCCTCGACCGCCCAGAGGCATAATGTGGCGCGCGAAGGCGCGCTATTCGGCTGCCGCCGGCAGGGGCGCCCGCGAAGCCGGCTCGGCAACCGCGGGCCGCTTCAATAGACCGGCGCGGCGGAAGGATAGATGCCGGCCCTGACCCACCACGATGTGGTCGTGCACGACGATGCCGAAGACCTGGGCCGCGGCCACGATCTCGTCGGTCATGGCACGGTCGGCCGCTGAGGGGGTGGGATCACCACTCGGGTGATTATGCGCCAGGATCAGCGCCGTGGCCTGCAACTCGAGCGCCCGCTTCACCACCTCCCGCGGGTAGATTGGGGCATGGTTCACCGTCCCCCGGCCCTGTGGTTCGTCGGCGATCAGGCGGTTCCGTGTGTCGAGATAGAGGACATGGACCTGCTCAACCTCCGCCCGGCCGATGGTGGCGGTGAGATACGCCAGCAACCGTTCAGGATTGCCGAGGAGCGGCCGGCTGTTGAGCGCAGTGCGGGTCAGCCGCATCGCAATCGCCTGGACCGCCTTCAGCGCCGCGGCCCCCGCCGCCTCCATGCCATCAACCGCCAGCAGGGACGGCAGCGGCGCGGCAATCGCCGCGGCGGCATCGCCGAAGCGCGCGAGCAAGGCATCGATGACCGGGGGTATCGACCCTGACGGCAGGACCGGCCGGAGGAGCATGTCGAGGATCTCGGGATCGGTAAAAGCCAACGGGCCTGCTTCTCCAAGCCGGCCCCCGGTCCGATACGCCTGCGCCACATCGCCCAATGCGTTGCGGCACCGCGCGGGCTCGTCGGGAGCCGATTGGAGAGCCACGGTACCGGGCCCCTCTTTGCGATAGTGCATTTTGCCCTCGCCAGGAACACGGCTGAGGTAGTCCCCTCAAATGGCGAAGGTCAATGATTAAATTACGTTATTTTGTCTCTAAATTTATTCATCTGAGATGTTTAAGCGTTTTTTTGCATGATTTTCCCTATTATCCTCGACCTTAGACACCCGGAAGTTGTCCCGCGACCCAGGCTTCAATCCGCTCCAGCGAAGGCGGCACCAGCGCGGCAAACGGGGCGCCGATGCGGGCATAGTGCGGGTTGTAGCTGCCATCCTCGGCAAAATGCGCCCCCCAGCGCGAGCGCATCCGGTCCTTGGCCAGCGCAAAAACAGCATCTCTGGCCGCAGTATCGAACCGCCGCGCGAGTGTCGCGGATTCCTGATGAATCGCCTCGACATCGCCCAGGAACAGCACCCTCTGGCCGGCAGCGCGCAGCTTGAGGCAGTAATCAACATCATTGAACCAGACCGGCAGCCCCTCGGCATCAAAGCCGCCGAGCATCCGGAAGCTTTCCTGCCGGCAGGCGAGGAAGGCCCCGGTCACGGCCGTCGCGCGCCGTCGACGCACCCAGCGTTGCCATGGTCCAGGATCGGCGCTCTCGGCACCGCGCCCCTCATGCTCGGTCGCGCCATCCACGCCCAGCAGGATGCCGCCATGCTGCAGCCGACCATCGGGATAGAGCAGCCGGGCGCCGGCGGCACCGATCCGCGGATCGGCAAAGGCCTCCCGCAGGAGCAAATCCCAATGCTGGGTCAGGAAGGTCACGTCATCATTGACGAAGAGCAGCAGCGGTTCGCGGGCATCGCTGGCGCCCTGGTTGTTGAACAGCGCCCAATTGAAGGGCTCACCATGCCGCGCGATGACGGTCCCACCCTCGCGCTCGATCTGCGCCAGCGTCGGGCTCGGCCCGGCCACATCGCGGTTGTCGATGACGGTCCAGTGAAGGCTTCCTGGCGCCGCCGCGCTGCGCCGGGCGGATTCGTAGCAGCCGGCGAGCAAGTCATCCGGCGCGCGGCTGGAGATGATCACGCGGATTGGATGTCGGCGCGGCGCGACACTCGCGGCCGGGGAGGCGATGATCGGCACCGGCTGCGCGGCGGTTGCCGGGGGCCGATCGGCCAGCAGGACCGGCAGATGCAGCACCTCGGCGCCCGCCGCGGCCATCAGCGCGGCAGGCCTTGCCGCACCGGCCCGCCGCAGGACTTCCCGCCGGATGCAGAGCGCAACCGGCAGATGCCCCGCAGCGGCCAGCAGCATGGGGTCATAGCCGGGTAGAAAAACCGGTGTCAGCCGTCCGTCCTGATGATGCTGCACCTCATCGCCCAGCAGGAGACACGTCTCGACCGGGACACGCGCCGCGAATTGGCTGAACCAGCCAATTGCCTCGGGTCGCAGCACCGCGCCTTCGGCCAGCACCAGAACCCAGCCGGTGAGAACGGCGACTTCGGGTCGGAACAGCACGCCGAATTCCCGCTTCGCCAGGGCGATCAGCTCCGGCACTTCGGTTTCGACGTCGACCGAGCGCACGGCCAGCGGTGCGGCGCGCAGCAGCCGCGCGGTCTCGGCGATGCCGCGCGCTGCCTGCCCGACGGAGGCCTCGCCAGGGCGCAGCAGAAGATCAATCGGCGGCGTCGCGCCGCCAGGCGCAGCTGGGCAGCGATAGCGTGCGAGGTAGTGCTCGAAGCGATCCGCCTTCACCGTGGCAAAGCTCTCCAGCATCGGCAATCGCGCCTCGATGATGGCGAGCGAACGCCGCAGTTCCCGTACCGCGTGCAACGTCTCCTCCAGCAGGTCGAGCGCGCGTGGCTGCGCCTCCCCCAGCCGCCAGGCCTCACCAAGCGCGAGCAGTTCCTCCATCGAATCGCGCCGCCGCGGATCCAGTGCAAAAGCGCGCTGATAGGCCTCCGCCGCCGGTGCGCGGCGGCCCAGCAGCTTCAGGCAATGGCCGAGTTGCAGCCAGGCATCGGCATCCTCCGGCCGCTTCGCCAGCGCTTCGCGGTAGCGCGCGGCGGCGGCCACCCATTCCCCGGATTCCTTCAGCATATTGCCCAGTTGGACATCGATCGCCGGATCGTTGCAGCCGGCTTCGATGGCGGCGCGATAGGCGCGCGCGGCGGCGGCCCAGTGGCCGGCATCGCGGGCGGCATCGCCCTGCTGGACGAGCGATTGCCATGCCGGCGGCGGGACGGCTGGCACGCTCATTGCGCGAAGCCCTGCCAGAGCGGGCCGAGCGAGGCGCGCTGGTCGGCGAGGAAGCCGCGGACGCCCGGCCGATCGTCGAGCGAGCCGATCAGCGGCCGTTCGGCATAGGGCGGCGGCAAGGGCCAGGCCGCGTCGATCGGCCGGCCGCGCACGAGGTCGAGCAGGTGATTGGCCGCGGCCTCCATCTCCCAGTCCAGGGTCCGGGTCGCGGCGGCGGCGATGCCATTCGCCGAGCGGCCTTCCCAATCGGCGCGATCGGTGAGCAGCGCCTGCATCGCGCAGGAGAGCGAATCCGCGCCTTGATACGCCAGCCGCAGCGTCCAGGTGGCATGGTCCAGCAGATTGTTGGCGCGGTAGAGATCGACCGGCACGCAGCCCGCCGCCATCATCTCATAGGGGATGCGGGAGGGGTTGGAGGCGCTGAGGCAGAGCCCGACGCGGCAGCGCGCATACAGATCGCCGAGCCGGTCGAGATCGTCGATCAGCCCGAGCTGCTCGCATTCGAAGGGCAGCTCCACCCGCTGCGTTGAGCCATAGAGGTAGATGCGCGTCTCGGGCAGGCGCTGCTTGAGCAGGTGCAGCGCTTCGATGGCGTGGCGCGGCGTGCGGCGCGGCTTCTCCGGCTGATAGAGGAAGCAGACCGCATCCTCCCGCGCGATCTCCGGCCGCGGGCGATAGAGCGCGGTATCGACGCCGAGCCCGGCCGGCGCCGCCTCGGCGCCGTAGCGCTGGCGCAGCAGATGCGTCAGCCAATGGCCTATGGTGACGTGCCGCAGGCCATAGGTGTAGCTCTCCTCGTTCCAGAGATAGCCATCGCCCATCGGCTCGAACAGCGCTTCCAGGTCCTGCACCAGATAGGCCTTGTGTCGCGCCTGTTGCAGCCCGGCGACGAAGCGGGCGGAATAAGCAACGGTGGCGAGGGCGAGCGTGCTGCTGGCGCCCTGCGTCCAGCGCGGCTCCAGCCGCGCCGGGGTATCCCCGAGGAAACCCTCTGCCACATGCATGCCGTCCCCGGTGCCTTCCAGGAAGACGGTCAGCCGCCAGCCCAGCGCCGACATCCGCCGTCCCAGGTTGAACAGCGTGCGATGCCCGCCGGAGCCGCGCAGCGGCGGCGGCGCGTAGATCGCCAGGGTATCGCCGAGCGCGCGCACCAAAGCCGGGCCCTGCGCCAGATTGAAGACGGCGGGCAGCGCCGCCCGCTGCGCGGCATCGAGCGGCGCCAGCGCCACCGCCGCCGCCGAAGTCCGCAGCAGCGCCTGCGGCCAGCGCCAGCCGGCCAGCGCGGTGCGCCCGGCCTCCAGCAACGCGCCCTGGCTGAGCCCGGCGAGCGGCGCGAGGTCGGCGGCCGAAAAGCGCAGTGCCTCGCCCAGGCCAAAGGTCTCGTTATGCTCATGGGCGGCGAAAGCGGCGGCGATCGGCGCTGGCGGGTGCAGCACCAGGCTCTGCGCCAGCTCATAGGCAAGCCCCGCCAGATCGGCGGCGACGAGGCCGTGCCGGCCGAGATAACCGGCCAGCAGGGGAACCGCCGCCAGCATGCCCGCCTGGATCGGCGCCATTCGCTCAGCCAGCAGCGCTTCCTCCCCGGCGAAGGTCCGGCGCTCGGCGACCACCCGGCCGGCGCATTCGGCATAGCCCGTGACCGAGCCACCCGGCTGGCTGAAAAGCATCTCGAGGCCGGCGACTTCGGTAAGTTGGAAGGGCCGGCCCAGCTGGTTGGCATCGCCCAGATAGCCATGCTTCCCCGACCCGGCCGGCTGCGGGTTCAGGAAGCCGAACAGGCCGAGGTAATGGCCAATGGTCGGCCGGCCGGTCAGCAGAGCCAGATTGTCCTGGATGGTGCCGCGCCAGCCGACATCCACGCAATGCAGGGCGGGCTCGCCGCCGCCAAAGCCCTGTTCGGTCAGATAACGGCGCAGCAAGGCGCGCTGCGCGCCGATCGGCTCCGTCGCCGCCGCCTGGAATTCCGCATCGGCCAGCAGCGCGTGCACCCGCGGGTCTTCGAAGGGGAACCGGATCATCGCTTCCGGCGCGATACCGTGCCGCGGGCCAAAGCGCGCCGCTACCTCCGGCGGCAGGTTCAAGGACGCGCAGAGCGCGGCGAGGCTCTGGCTACTGTAGAGCGTCCAGAGCCGCATCAGCGAGGGCACGTCGAGCCGATCAAGCGAGGGCGCGAAGGTCGCGAGCCGGCTCACCTCCAGCAGGCGTCCCTCCGGCAGCGGGCAGCCATAGGGATCGGCGGCGCGGATCGCCTCATAAACCCGCCGCAGGAAAACGCCTTCGCGGGTGAAGAACCACAGCTTACCGACGCCCGCCGCATAAGCGGCCTCACCGGCCGACAGCGCGAGGCCGAACGCCAGAGGCGCCAGCCGGATACCGGCCGCGAAGGCGGAATCATGCGCCTGGGCTGCTTCGCTCTCCAGCAGCGCCAGCACCCGTCTCGCGTGCGGCCCAGGATCGCCGCGCCGATAGCCGTGCAAGGCCTCGGCAAACCATACCTTGCGGCGGCTCTCGCCAGGCAGCTCATAGAGCGCGGCGCCGAGCCCCCGTTCACGGGCACGGGCGATATCAGCCTCTGCATTATCACCGATGTGCAGGACGGCCTCCGGCTTCCGCCCCGTTGCCGCCAGCAGGTCGTCGTAGAGCCCACCATGCCGCTTGGTCCGGCCGACTTCGCAGG
>CAITYE010000431.1 GCA_903896535.1 uncultured Paracraurococcus sp. | reverse complement strand
GCCGGCCCGCCTGCCGGCCGGTGAGCGGATCTACGCCATCGGCGATATCCATGGCTGCGCGCCGCTGCTCGCCGCGCTGCACGCGCAGATCGCCGAGGATCTTGCCGCCCGTCCGGCGGCGCGGGCGCTGCTCGTGCATGTCGGGGATTTTGTGGACAAGGGCCCGGACAGCGCCGGGGTGATCGACCTGCTGCTGCGCGGCGCGCCGGCTGGGCTGCCCATGGTCAATCTGATGGGCAACCACGAACGCACCATGCTGGACGCGCTGGGCGGGGAGCGGGCGGCGGTGACCGATTTCCGCATGACCGGCGGCGTGGAAGCGCTGGCAAGTTGGGGGATCGATGCGGCCAGCGACCCCGCCGGCTGGGCCGGACGCCTCCCGCCTGACCATCTCGGCTTCCTCAACACCCTCTCGCTGACGCACCGGCACGGCCCCTATCTGTTCGTGCATGCCGGCATCCGCCCAGGCGTGCCGCTGGAGCAGCAGGAGCCGGATGATCTGCTGCGCATCCGCCATGGCTTCCTGGAAAGCCCCGCCGATTTCGGCTGCATCGTGGTGCATGGCCATACGCCCAGCCGCGGGCCGGTGGTGCGCGCCAACCGCATCGGCATCGATACCGGCGCGGTCTTCGGGCGGGAGCTGACCTGCGTGGTGTTGGAAGACGACCGGCTCGGCTTCCTCAGCGTTTCAGCAACGCCGTCCACTTAGCGGCCTCGGCGTAAATGAAGCGGGTGGCCTCGGCCGGCCCGCCCTGCAGCAACTCGATCCCCTGTTCAGCATAGCGGGCCTGCACCGCCGGGTCGGCCTGCGCCACAGCCACCGCCGCCGCGACGCGATCCAGGATCGGCGCTGGCGTGCCGGTTGGCGCATAAAGCGCCTGCCAGGAGCTGGCGGCGTAGCCGGCGATGCCGGCCTCGGCCAAGGTCGGCAGCGCCGGCAGCAGGCGGGACCGACGTGGGGTGGTGACGGCCAGCGCCCGCAGCTTCCCTTCTTGTGCCAGCGGCGCCAGCAGGGTCTGGCTGTCGATCATGAAATCGGCACGCCCGGCCAGCAGATCCGTCACCGCCTGTGGCGTGCCGCGATAGGTGACCAGGGTGAAATCGACGCCGGCCCGCTGCTTCAGCAACTCGGCCGCGAGGTGGGAGGCGGCACCGATGCCGGTGGTGGCGAAGTTCGCCGCATCCCCCTTCGCCCGCAGCCAGGCGAGGAAGCCGGCCACATCCTGGGCCGGCACGGCGGGATTGACGCAGAGCACGAAGGGCTGATCACCGAGCAGGGCAATGGGTGCGAAAGCGCCGAGCGGATCGAAGCCGAGATCGGGATAGAGCGCCGCCATCACCGCATGCGCCGCGCCGTTCAGCAGCAGCGTGTGGCCGTCTGGCGCCGCGCGGGCGGCGGCGCGGGCACCGATCGTGGCGCCCGCACCCGGCACATTCTCGATCACCAGCGGCTGGCCGAGCTGGCGGCCGACCGGCTCGGCCAGGATGCGGGCGACCACATCGATGATGCCGCCAGCGGCGAAAGGGACAATGATGCGGATCGGCCGGTCCGGGTAGCCCTGCGCCACGGCGGGCCAGGGCAGGGCGAGGGCGGCGAGGAGGCTGCGGCGGCGCATGGCCAAAGGCTATCGCCGCCGCTGGCGCACCGCTACTCGCCGGATGCCAGCCGCGCGATGAAGGCGCGGGTGCGCGCATTGGCCGCGGCCCATTCCGGCGTGCCCTCGGGCTGGCTGGTCGCCAGATGGCCCTTGTCGGTCTCGATCCGCAGATAGTTGACCTTGGGCAGATGGGTCAGCATCTCCGCCGTCAGGTCCGGGTAGATGACCCGGTCAGAGCTGCTGGCGACGATCAGCGCCGTTGCCTTCACCCGGCCGAGCGCCGCCGCCATATCGCCGCCATAGGGCTTCGAGACGTCGTGGTTGCGGCTGGCGTGATAGCGCCAGAGGATGGAGACCGCGTCCCAATTCGCCGCCCAGCCCTCGCCGAAGGCGAATTTCGCCTTGTCGAAGACGGCGTCGTCGCGGAAGGCGGGCCCGGTCAGATAGGCATCGGAATAGAGCCAGGGAAAATAGACGATGCCGGCGCGGCGAATGCCCTCGGTCGGGTTCTTCGCATAGCGCCCGCCCTGCCAGCCGGGGTCGAGGGTGATCATCGCCTCCACCGTATCGACGATGGTCTGGAAGCGGCGGTCGCTGCGGGCGGCGGGCACCCAGAGGATCAGGCCCTTCGGAATATCCGGGTAGGTGACGCCCCATTCAAGCCCTTGGAAGGAGCCCATGGAGGAGCCGCCGACCGCCAGCAGCCGGTTCAGCCCCAGCCCTTCCGTCACCAGATGGTGCTGGGCGCGCACCATGTCGCGGATGCCATAGCGCGGGAAATCCGGCCCCATGCCATCGGCCGGCTTGGTTGAGGCGCCGCCGCCGATCGGGTCGGCGCCGATGATGAAGTGCTTCTCCGGGTCGAAGGCCTTGCCCGGGCCGATATAGCTGGCGGCGAAGAGCCGCCCGCTGCTGGTGCCGGGGACCAGCAGGATGGCGTTGTCGCGGGCGGCGTTCAGCTTGCCCCAAGTGGTGTAGCCGACCTTCATATTCTCCATCGTCGCGCCGCTTTCGAAGGTGAAGCGGGGGATGGTGTGGACGGCGTCGGTCTGAGCGACCGCCTCGCCAGCGAGCAGCATCAGGGCGCCGGCAGCGGCCGGCAGCAGCGTCTTGAGCATGGGTTCCTCCCCGATCCGGTCGGCGCCGGATACCATCGCAGGCTCGCATGCGAACGGCGGTGGCGGAAGTCCGGGCGTCAGGTCGCGCTTGGCCGGCGCATCAGGAAGCCGAGCGGCACTGAGAGGCACGCCACCAAGGTCATCAGCGTGAAGGCATTCACATAGCCGATCATCGACGCCTGCCGGGTGATCTCCGCCGAGATCCGCGCCAGGCCGGTGCTGGTATCGAGCGACCAGAGCGCGGGCAGGCCGGGGAAGAGCAGCACCTCGTTGAAGGGGGTGATGTTCTCGGTCAGCCGTGCGTAGTTCGCCGTTGTCGAGCGGATCAGCATCAGCACGGCGAGGGAGATGAACAGGCTGGAGCCGAAATTCCGCATCAGCGTGAAGACCGCCGAGCCCTCCGTCGCCAGGTGGCGCGGCAGGGTGGAGAAGGCCATCACCGTCATCGGCGTGAAGGCGATGGACTGCCCGAAGCCCTGCATCAGGTTGCTCAGGAACACCTCGTGCTGGGTGACGTTGATGTCGAAGGTGGACATCCAGAAGCTGGCGCCGGCCTGGAACGCCATGCCGCAGGCGATGGCGAAGCGCGGCGCGATGCGGGTCAGCCAGATGATCACCAGGAAGGCGGTCCAATTGCCGATGCCACGGGCGGCGATCAGCGTCCCGATGGCATCGTTCGGATAATCCCTGAGGTCGTGCAGCAGCGTCGGGAACAGCGACAGGCTGGTGAAGGCGAGCATGCCGTTCACCGCCGAGAGCGCGAGGCCGATGGTAAAGTTGCGGTCCAGCAGCAGCCGCGGATTGAGGAACGGCGCGTCCGCGGTCAGGCAATGTACGGCGAAGACCCAGAAGGCGACGGCACCGATGATGGCGCAGAGGATGATCTCCGTGCTGTCGAACCAGTCCAGCCGCTGGCCCCGGTCGCAGATCAGCTGCAGCCCGACAATGGCGGTGGACAGCGCCAGAAAGCCGATCCAGTCGAACTTCACCGCCCGCCGTTCCTCAAAGCCCGCCAGCGCGAACCAGATGCAGGTGAGAGCAGCGATGCCCGGCGGGATAATCATGAAGAAGGCGGCCCGCCAGTCATAGGCCTCGGTCGCATAGGAGCCGAGGATCGGCCCGAGCACCGGCCCGAAGACCGAGCCGATGCCCCACATCACCAGCGCTGTCGCATGCAGGTGGCGCGGAAAGGTGGCGATCAGGATCGCTTGGCCGAGTGGCATGATCGGCGCCCCGAACGCGCCTTGCAGCACGCGCGATGCGATCAGCATCTCCAGGCTATTGGCCATGCCGCAGAGGAAGGAGGCGCAGACGAAGCCAAACACCGTGCCGAACATCAGCCGCCGCCAGCCGAGCCGGCTGGAGAGCCAGCCGGTCATCGGCGTGACCACGGCGGTCGCCACCAGGTTAAGGGTGATGACCCAGGAGATTTCGTCCTGCGTTGCCGACAGCGTGCCGCGCATCTCCGGCAGCACGAGATTGGCGAGCGTGATGGTCATCCCGAATAGCAGGTTGGCCAGCTGCACCATCAGCAGGATCAGCCACATGCGCCCGCTGATACTGAAGATGCCACCCTGCGGTTCGGCGAGCGTCGCGCTCATGGTCAATCGAGCCGGATGCCCGCCTCCCGGATTGCCAGCGCATAGCGTTCGGCATCCCGCCGCAGCAGCGCCGCGGCATCCGCGCTGCTGCCGCCGCCGGGGATGAACCCGGCCTCGGCAATCCGCGGCCCGAGCACCGGATCGGCCAGCGCTTTGTTCACCACGCCGGCGTAGCGCGCGACGATCACCGGCGGCAGGGCGGGTGGGCCCATCAGCATGTACCAGACATCGGCGGAGAAGCCGGGAAAACCACTTTCGGCGACCGTCGGCAGATCAGGCAGCCAGGCGATGCGCTGCGGCATGGTGGTGGCCAGCGCCCGCACCCCGCCCGCACGGATCTGCGGCAGGTAGGTGGGGAAGGTGTCGATCGCCAGGTCGATGCGCCCGGCCAGGATCTCGTTCACCGCCTGTCCGGTACCGCGGAAGGGCACATGCGTCATCGTCACGCCGGCCGCCTTGGCCAGCAGCTCCGTCGCCAGATGCTGCTGCGTGGCGATGCCGGAGGAGGCGTAGTTGAGCGCCCCCGGCCGGGCCCGCGCCAAAGCGAGCAGCCCGGCCAGATCCTTGGCCGGGCTGTCCTTCGGCACCACGATCACCAGCGGCACCGTCGCCGCCAGCACCACCGGCTGCTGGTCGCGGTAGATGTCGAAGGGTGGTGGCGCCATCAACGGTGGCACGACGGCGGAGGCGCTGACCGTGGTCATGAACAGGGTATGGCCATCGGGCGGCGACCGGCCGCCGGCGAGCGCGGCGATGGTGCCGGAAGCGCCCGGCCGATTCTCGACCGAGACGGGCTGGCCGAACTCGGCCTGGAGCGCTGGGGCCAGCAGCCGGGCGATGATGTCCGTCCCGCCGCCGGGCGCGAAGCCGACCAGGATGGTCACTGGCCGGCTCGGCACCCAGGGGGATTCGGCCCAGCCGGGCCCGGCGGCGAGCAGGCCGGCAGCGAGCAGCCCGCGCCGGCGCATCGTCAACGGCCCTGCCACTGCATCGGCCGCTTGGCGAGGAAATTCTCGACGCCCTGGCGGAAATCCTCGCTGGTGAAGCACATGGTGACGAGGTCGTCGCCATGGACGTTGCGCGCGGCCTCCCGCAGCCGGCGCATGGCTTCCTTGGTGGCGCGCAACGTCAGCGGCGCGTGCCCGGCGACGATCCGCGCCAGTTCCGCCGCGCGGACCTGCAGCGCGGCGTGATCGGGCAGCAGCTCAGAGACCAGGCCGATGGCCTTGGCCTCCTCCGCCTCCACCAGCCGCGCCGTGTAGATCAGGTCGATCACCCGCGCCGGGCCGATCAGCGCGGCCAGCCGCCCGTAATTCTGCATCGACAGGCAGTTGCCCAGCGTCTTCGCGATGGGAAAGCCGAAGCGGGCATTGGCCGCGGCGATCCGGATGTCGCAGACCGCGGCGATGGCCGCGCCGCCGCCGGTGCAGGCGCCGGCGATGGCCGCGATGGTCGGCTTCGGGCAGTGTTCGAGGGCGCTCAGCACCTCGTCCATCCGCGCCTCATAGGCCAGCGCATCCTCGGGGCCCTTGAAGGCGCGGAACTGGGATATATCGGTGCCGGCGGCGAAAGCCTTCTCGCCCGCCCCGGTGATCACGATGGCTCGGAGCGATGCATCCTCACCGGCGGTCAGCGCGATCTGCTTCAGGCGCTCATACATCGGGAAGGTCAGCGCGTTGCGCGCCTGCGGCCGGTTCAGGGTGATCGTGCCGATGCCGTCGCGGATGTCGTACAGCAGCTCGTCCATGGACTTGTTTCGTCTCCCTCAGGGGTGAAGCCTAGCGGCGGTATCCGCGAGGTCCAACCGCCGCCCGCCCGGCTCCCTCGTGCCATCCACCGCGCGGCGTCTGCCCCGGTCTTTGGCTTGTCAGCCCCCTTGGCTGCCGGTAGGCCGTGCAGACCCTGCGTTAACGCTGCCCCGCGGGCCGAAGGAAACGCGCATGACCGATGCCGCCCCACATGCCGTCGTCACCGGCGCCACCTCTGGCATCGGCGCTGCCATCACCGCCTGGCTGCTGCGCGAGGGTTGGCACGTCACCGGGCTCAGCCGTAACGCGCCGGCGGTGCTGCCGCCCGGCTATGCGCATCGCAGCGTCGACCTGCTGGACCGCGCGGCGACGTTGGCCGCGCTCGATGGGCTGGCGCCGACGGCATTTGTCCATGCGGCCGGGCTGATGCGCGCGGGGACGCTCGGCGGGCTGCAGCCCGGCGTCGGCGAGACGCTCTGGCGCCTGCATGTCGATGCCGCGTGCCAGATCGCCGATACTCTGACGCCGCGTATGCCGGATGGCGGGCGGATTGTGTTGCTGGGCAGCCGCGCGGCGGGGGGGTCCGCCGGACGGGGCGAATACGCCGCCAGCAAGGGTGCGCTGCTCGCCCTCGCCCGGTCCTGGGCGGCCGAGCTGCTGGGGCGACGGATCACAGTGAATGTGGTCGCGCCGGCGGCGACCGCGACGCCGATGCTGCTCGATCCCGCGCGGGTGGGGATGCCGCCGCGCATGCCACCGATCGGCCGCTACATCGCGCCAGACGAAGTGGCGGCGCTGGTCGCCTACCTGCTCGGTCCGCATGCCGGGGCGATCACCGGCCAGCAGATCACGCTCTGCGGTGGCGCCTCCCTATAGGCCGAGCCGCGCCCAGAGCGCCCGGTCCTCAAGCGCGGCGAGCCCTGCCTCGGCCGAGAGGCCCGGGAGCACCCGGCGCAGCAGCGAGGGGCGTGGCCCGCCGATCCGCACGATCCGCACCTTCTCCCCGAAGCGGCGCCGCGCCTCCCCCTCGGCATCGCCGAGCCGATCACAGAGGCCGAGCGCAAGGGCCTGGCGCGCCAGCCAGAAGGCCCCGGTAAAGAGCTCCTCAGGCGGTGCCTTCAGCTTGGCGCCGCGGCGGGCGGTCACCCAGGCGCGAAACTCGGCATGGAGATCCTCCAGCAAGCGGTGCAGCCGTTCGGCATCCTCCGGCCGCTCCGCCTGGAAGGGATCGAGGAAGCTCTTCTCGGTCCCCGCGGTGCGGACCCGTCGCTCGATGCCGAGCCGGCCGAGCGCGTCATGGAAGCCGAAGCCGGCGGCGATCACCCCGATGGAGCCGAGGATCGAGGCGGGGTCGGCGACGATCTCATCGGCGGCGCAGGCGATCCAATAGCCACCCGAGGCGGCAGCATCCTCGACGCAGGCGATGACCGGGATCTGCTTCTCCGTGGCGAGACGGCGGATGCGGGCGGCGACCAGGCTCGACTGCACCGGGGAGCCACCGGGCGAGTTGATTTCAAGCAACACCGCCTTGGCCCGCTTCACCGCGAAGGCGCGGTCGAGCAGCGGCCCGGTCGTCGCCAGGCTGATGCCACCGCTAAAGCCGGGCCGGGCGGCGATGACGCCCTGCAGCCGGAGCAGGACCACGCGCGGGGGACGGGAGAAGAGCGGGATCGGCATCCATGCTAGATGACAGAGCGACGGCCAGGGGCAAGGGCAATGAGCAATAGCGAGGCGATCTACGCGGCGCAGGGCTTCGGCCAGACGAGCGGCCTCGGCCGCGCCCCGGCCCTCGTCATCGTCGATTTCGTGGTGGGCTTCGCCGATCCCGCCCATTTCGGCGGCGGCAATATCGGCGCAGCCATCGCCCGCACGGTTGGCCTGCTCGGCTTCGCCCGCCGCCAGGGCTGGCCGGTCGCCCATACCCGCGTGGTCTATGCCGAGGACGGCGCCGATGCGGTATCTTCGCCCGCAAGGTGCCCGCCCTGCTGCAGCTGACGGAGGCCAACCCGCTGTCGCAGATCGTCCCCGAACTGGCGCCGCGGCCGGGCGAATCCGTCGTCCGCAAGCGGGGCGCTTCCGCATTTTTCGGCACCGACCTCGCACCCTGGCTGGCGATGCGCCGGGTGGATACGCTGGCGGTCGCGGGCTGTACCACGTCCGGCTGCGTCAGGGCGACGGTGGTCGATGCGCTGCAGCACAACCTAAGGACCATCTGCGTCACCGACTGCGTGGGCGACCGCGCGCTCGGTCCGCATACGGCCAATCTTTTTGATATCGGCCAGAAATACGCCGACCTGATGTCGGCCGAGGCGCTGGAGAGCGCCTGGCTGGGGTTGTCGCGCGCAACCGGTTAGGCAACGCTGATCCTGAATCTGCGGCCGGGTGCGGGACCCGCATGCGCGCGTGCCGCGAGGACTCCAGGGCGGGGCTGAGACAAAGGAGGCGAGGATGGCAACATTCGCAGGCAAGCGGGTGGTGGTCTGCGGCGGCAGCCGAGGCATCGGGCGGGCGGTCGCGCTGGGCTTCGCGGCGGCTGGCGCCAGCGTGTCTATCTGCGCCCGCAGCGCCGGGCCACTGGAAGCGACGCGTGCGGCGATCGCCGCCCATGGCAAGCCCACCCATGCGGCGGCCTGCGACCTTGGCGATAAGGCGCAGGTGGAAGCCTATGTCGGCGCTGCGGCGGCCGCGCTCGGCGGTATCGACGTGCTGGTCAACAATGCCTCGGGCTTCGGCAGCCGTGATACCGAGGAACATTGGGCGCAGGGGCTAGCGGTTGATGTCATGGCGACGGTGCGCGCGACCCATGCGGCGCTGGCGCATCTGGAAGCCAGCCGCGGCGCCATCGTCAATGTCAGCTCCATCTCCGGCTACAAGTCGAGCACGCGCACCCCGGCCTATGCCGCGGTGAAGGCGCTGCTGATCAACTACACGCTGAGCCAGGCGGCGATGTATGCGCCGAAGGGCATCCGCGCCAATGCCGTGGCGCCCGGCTCGGTGGAGTTTCCCGGCGGCTCCTGGGAACAGCGCAAGACGAGCGAGCCCAAGCTGTACAACGCGGTGCTGGAGAGCATCCCCTTCGGCCGCCTGGGTACGCCCGAGGAAATCGCCGATGTTGTGCTGTTCCTGGCCTCCCCGGCCGCCCGCTGGGTGACCGGGCAGACCATCATCGTCGATGGCGGGCAGCTGCTGTGATCCGCCGCCGGGCGCTGCCGGCGCTGCTGGCGGCCAGCCCGGCCCTTGCGCAAACCAGGGAGGAGCTTCCGAACATGACCCCAGAGGTGAAGGCGCAGCTGGCGCCGACCGGCGTGCTGCGCGCCGGGATCAACCTGAGCAATTTCCTGCTCGTCACGGGCAAGGCGGCCAATGGCGATCCGACCGGCGTCTCGCCCAGCATGGCCGCGACGGTGGCCGAGCGGCTCGGCGTGCCGGTGCAGTACGTCACCTATCCGCGCCCCTCCGAGCTGGCCGATGCCGCCGGGACCGGCGCCTGGGATATCGGCCTGATCGGCGCCGAGCCGCAGCGGGCCGAGAAAATCGCCTTCACCGCGGCCTATTGCGAGATTGAGGGCAGCTACCTGGTCCCCGCCGGCTCGCCGATCACCGACATGGCGCAGGTGGACCGCCCGGGTGTGCGCATCATCACCAATGCCGGCGCCGCCTATACCCTCTGGCTGGAGCGCAACATCAAGCAGGCGACGCTGATCACCGTTCCGGGCGGCGGTGCGGCGGCCTGGGACCGCTTCATCGCCGACAAGGCCGATGTCTATGCCGGGCTGCGCCCGGGACTGATCAAGGACATCCAGGCCCTGCCCGGGGCGCGCATCCTGGAGGGCAAGTACATGGCCGTGCAGCAGGCGATCGGCACCGAGCGCAAGAACGCCGCTGCCGCCACCTGGCTGGCAGCGTTCGTTGAGGAGGCCAAGCGCAGCGGCCTCGTTGCCAAGTTCATCGCCGAGCACAAGGTCCAGGGTCTCTCCGTCGCGCCGCCGGCCTGACGGCGCCGCGGATCAGCGGCGCGGCCGGGGCGCCTCGGTTCCGGCCACATTGCCCTCGGGGTCGAAGCGCAGCGCATTCGGGTGGAAGGTCACGCAGCGCTGCGCCTCGTCCACCGAGGTGACGCCGGCTTGCCCGAAGGTGCTGCGGATCTCCTCGATGAAGGCGGCGGCCTGGTGTTCGCCGCCCGCCTCGCCGATCGCCGCCACGGCATACAGGAAGGCGCGGCCCGCGAAGCAGAAATCGGCGCCGACCGCGAGCGTGCGGAGCACGTCGAGGCCGGAGCGGATCGAGCCATCGTAAAGGATCTTCGCCCGCCCGCCGACGGCGGCGGCGATCGCCGGCACCGTGTCGATGGAGGCGGGGGCGGCATCGAATTGCCGCCCGCCATGGTTCGAGACCCAGATGCCATCGACGCCGAGGCTGACGGCGCGTTCCGCATCCGCGGGGTGCTGCAGCCCCTTCAGTACCAGGGCGCGCGGCCAGATCTCCCGGAAGCGGGCGATGTCGTCCCAGGTGACGCCGGTGCTGATATTCTGCTGCGCGAAAGCGGCGAGATCGCCGACCGAGGCATTGTCGCCGGCGTATTTCTCCAGGTTGCGGAAGCGTGGTTGGCCCTTCTTCAGCATCGCCATCGCCCAGAGCGGCGCGCGGGCGATGTCGAAGATGGTCTTTGGCCGCATCTTGAAGGGCAGCACGAGGCCGTTGCGCACGTCATGCACGCGCTTCTGGCGCATCGGCACATCCAGGGTGACGACAAGCGCATGCGCGCCCACTGCCTCGGCGCGCTGGATCATGTCGATCGACAGGCGATGGCGGTCCCCCGGCAGGCCATAAAGCTGGAACCAGAGGCTGTCGGGGGCGATCTGCGCCAGCTTCTCCATCCCCACGGTCGCCACCGTGGAGGAGACATAGGGAATCCCCGCCGCCTGCGCAGCCGCTGCCAGGATGGCATCGGCATCGGGCCAGACCATCCCGGTATTGCCCATCGGCGCCACGCCCACCGGCGCGCTGTATTCCCGGCCGAAGAGCTTGGTCTTGATCTGGACGCCCGTCAGATCGATGGCATAGCGCGGCACGACGCGGACCGCGTCCATCGCGGCCCGGTTATGCGCCACGTTCGGCGCGCCATCGCCGACGCCGCCCGAGACGAAATCATGCGCGAAGCGAGCAATGCGCCATTTCGCCCGCTGTTCCAGGTCGTTGAAGGTCGGCAGCTTGCGTCGGCGCCGGGCGGCTGGCGTCTCCGGCCCCGCGGCGCCCCAGCCCATCTGTGGTCGGGTCCCGCCGTTGCCACTGCCGCTCATGCCGTTTTCCTCCGTCGCCATTTGGCGGATTATGCCCTTTGTTCACGCGGCCGAAAGCCACAAGCCGCGATCCAAGTGTATAACAGGGGCTTAGGGAGACCCAGAACCATGCCCGCGATCCGTCGCCGCACCGCGGCCCTGCTGTTGCTAGCCGGCTGTGGGCCGCTTTCGACCCCGCCGCCGGGCGGCTGGGCCAGCTTGCCGCCCGATGCCGTGCTTGGCGCCGGCGATCCGACCATCGCCGCCATCCTCAACGCTGCCGCGGTCTTCGGCAACCCAAAGAGCGTCGCCGGCAACCCGGTGGGCGCGGCGCGGGCGGTCGCCCAATACGAGTATCTGGCGACAGAAATCCCGACCGGGCCGCGCTGGCAGACCTTCCCGCCCATTGTCTCGGTGCAGCTGGCCCAGGGGCGCGTCGCGCTGCGGCAGACGCTGGGCATCGCGCCCGATGCGCCGACCCAGGGGGTCATCGACAGCATGTACGCCGCCGGGCGGGCCCTGGTGATGGGCGACCGCGCGGCGGCGGTCCACATCCTCTCCGCCCCCTTCTACCAGCCGGGTGGGGAGGCGCTGCTGGCCAAGCTGGCGGCGCTGCCGCTGATCCCGCAGGTCAACATCGCCACCACCCAGGCCGAGGCCGCCT
Source organism: uncultured Paracraurococcus sp. (assembly GCA_903896535.1). GTDB lineage: Bacteria > Pseudomonadota > Alphaproteobacteria > Acetobacterales > Acetobacteraceae > CAITYE01. The sequence goes on along the minus strand of CAITYE010000431.1, from coordinate 2,856 downwards.
ATCTGCGGATGATGCGCGATGGCTATTCGCGCCCGGGCGGCGTGCGGAACTGATCGCACCACTAGCGGTCGGTCAGGCGCAGCTCGATCCGCCGGTTGCGGGCCAGCGCCTCTGGCGTCTCTCCGGGGTCGATCGGCTGGTTGTCACCGAGGGCAGTCGCGGCCAGCCGGCTTGGCGGTACGCCATCGGCGATCAGCCGTTGCGCGACGGCCAGGGCCCGGGCGCCAGACAGCGCCCAGTTGCTGGCATAGCGGCTGTTGCGGATCGGCGTGCGGTCGGCATGACCGTCGATCCGCAGCACCCATGGCACGTCCGCCGGGATCTGCGCGCCGATATCCTGGATCACCCGCGCCAATTGGCGCACCTGCTGCGTGCCGCGTTCCGATAGCTCGGCGCTGCCCGGCGGGAACAATACCTCGGAGGGCAGGACGAAGCGGTCGCCCACTACCCGGATGTCCGCCCGCTCCCCCAACAGATCGCGCAGCCGGCCGAAGAAGTCGCTGCGGTAGCGCTGCAACTCCTCCACCTTCTGCGCCAGGGCGATATTCAGCCGGTTGCCGAGCGCCACGATCTCGACATTCCGCTCCTTCACCGCCGCGTCGGAGACCTCGAGCGCCGCCGCCAGGCGCGCCATTTGCGCCCGCAGTTCGGCAATCTGCCGCTCAAAGAACACCAGGCGCTCCGCGGCGGCGCGGCCATCGGCGGTGAGCGCCTGCAGGCGCTGATCGGCTTCCGCCGCGCGGGCTTCCGCCTGCTGACGCACCGTCCGCTCGGCGGTGGCCTGCCGGCTTCCATCCATGGCCCGCGCCGCCTGCCGGGCGGCTTCGATCCCGGCGGCTTCCGCACGCGCCCCCAGCTCAAGCGCGCGCGCCTCCAGCTCGGCGATCCGTGCCCCGGTGCCGCGCTCGGCCAGGTCGAGATCGGCGATGCGTGCCGCCGTGCTCGCCTGCGCCCCGCGCGCCGCGTCGCGTTCGCCGCGGGCGCGGTCCAAGGCGCCGCGCAATTCGCGCACCTCCTCCTGCAACCGGTCACGGGCGCTGAGCGCCAGCCGGAGTTCGTCCGTGGTGCGGCCGCTGCGCTGCTGGATCTCAGCCCCCTGGCCGCGCTCCAGCGCCAGCATATCGGCCAGCTCCGCGACCTGCTGGTTCAGCCGGGCCAGCGCCTGGTCGCGGGTCGAAAGCGAAAAGGACAGGAACCCCCTGTGCCAGTGCGAAAACCAGCAGCACAAAGATGATGACCATGAGCAGGGTCGAAAGCGCGTCGACATAGCCCGGCCAGGCATCGAGTGTGCCCTGGCCGCGCGATCGTCTGCCGCGCCCCGCCGGCATCAGCGGCCGCCATCCTCGGCGCGGCCAGCGATGGTGCGGGCCACCAGCTTGATCTCGCTGCGCAACTCATCCAGCAGCTGCGCGCGGCCGCGGCGCACCTCCTCGACCAGCCGGCCGAGGTGCTGGTCGGTATTCCGCAAATGCTGCCGGCTGGCCTCATCGATCGCCGGCTTCGCCTCGATCCCGGCCAGCGCCTGCAAGGCGGGCGCGAGGGCCGCCTGCTGTTCGGCGATGCGCAGCATCAGCGCCTGGTTCGCCCGGGTCTGCTCGGCGAGCACGCCGAGCTTGTCAACGAGCGTCCCCAGCGCCTGGTTGGTCGCCGCCCGGTCATCCTCGCCCCGCGTCAGGATGCGTTGCAGCTTTTCCAGGTTCTCCGCCGTCTGTTCCAGCAGCGCCTGCACATAGGCGGGCATGCTGCCGCCCTCACCGCCGGCATCGCCCAGGATGCCGGAGGAAAGCCGCGTCTGGCCCGCGAGCCATTCTTCCGATTCATTGTAGAAGCGGGTCTGCGCCTGCCCCGCCGTCAGGTCGAGGAAGCCGAGCACGAGTGCGCTGGCCAGCCCGAGCATGGAGGAGGAGAAGGCCGTCCCCATGCCCTTAAGCGGCTGCGCCAGCCCGGATTTCAACTGCCCGAACAACTGCCCGAGATCGCCGGTGCCGACCGACATGCCACCGATCACCTCCGACACGCTGCCGATCGTCAGCAGCAGCCCCCAGAAGGTGCCGAGCAGGCCAAGGAAGATCAGCAGCCCGGTGATGTAGCGCGAAATCTCCCGCCCCTCGTCCAGCGCGGCGGCGAGGCCATCGAGCACGCTGCGCATCGCCGGGGCGGAAAGGCTCAGCCGCTCTCCCCGCCGGCCAGCGAGCATGCGCGCCAGCGGCCCGAGCAGCCGGGGCGCCGGGCCCGTGGGCGGCTCCCCCGGCGCGGCGCGGAAGCGTTCCAGCCAGGCGACCTCCGGCCCCAGCGCCAGCACCTGCCGCAGGGTCCAGGCGACGCCGATCAGCGCGACGACAAGGATCAACCCGTTCAGCACCGGGTTGGTCAGGAAGGCAGGCCATAACTCGCCATGCAGGGCCGCGACCACGCCCGCGACCAGGGCGAGGAAGATCAGCATGCGCACGAGGTAGCGACGGGGTGAGGTCATCGCGCGGCGGGCTCCGGCCGCAGGGGCGGCGGTTGGATATCAACCGCATCCGCGCCTTCCGGCAACCGGCCAAGTGCGCGGATATCCACCCGGTCCGCCGCCAGCCCGCCTGCCACCAGCGCCGCCTTCACCGCCAGCCCGCGTTGCAGCGCCAGCCGCCGGGCGGTGGAAGGATCGCTCGCCGGCCCGCTGGCCTGGGCCAGCAGCGTCACCCGACCATGCGGCGTCGCACCCAGCCGCCCGGCCAGCAGCGTGAGCCCGGGCAGCGCCTCGGCAACCGGGGCTTCGGCATCGCGGGCGAAGGGCAGGCGCCAGAGCCCCCCTGGCAAGCCCGCCAGCCCAGGCGGCACGAAGGCCGGCGGTGCGGCCGGCGGCGCCGGCCG
>CAITYE010000430.1 GCA_903896535.1 uncultured Paracraurococcus sp. | reverse complement strand
TCGAGCAAGTCCTTCTTCTGCCAGTCAATGAAACGGTCAAACCATCCAAGCCTGCCAGGCACTTGATTCTTCAGGGTCCGAACCCAACGCAGCTCATCCGACCACCAACGGTCGGCAGCTCTGTCATAGATCGTCAGGTCATTGCGCATCGGGGTAGTCCTTTGCGCGAGCTGGCTGGCCCAACCTGTGTGGCATAGCGACGCGTAAGCGGTGGGGACAAAGCGCCGGCGCGGCCTGCTGGGCAGGGCATGGGGTGGCGCCACCAGTGGACAACCGGCGAGCGAAAGGCGGCGTCGCTCATTGCGAGCGCCATCTGCTCGCGCGCCGGCGTGCTGGTAAGACACAGCATTGGGCTGGCGTAGAGGCAGCATCCGCGTTAGCTTTTTAATGTGGCTAACAACGATTGCTATAAAACAAGACGGCATCACGCCGTCGCCGCATCAGGAACCTGTGGACATCGGGCATGAATGACTTGGAAAACAAGGGCTCACTGCTGGACCGCCCCGTATCCGACCGTATCCGCAATAGGCTCCGCCAGGCCGACCGGGGGTTCCTGGCCAATGACAACATCGCCGGCTTCATTGAGCCGGGCGAACTCGACCTGCTGTTGGATGAGGTCGCGGGGAAGATGCGCGGCGTCCTCGAAAGCCTCGTGATCGACATCGACAACGACCACAACACACAGGACACGGCGCGCCGGGTGGCGAAGATGTACCTGAACGAGGTGTTCCAGGGACGCTACCGGCCGGCCCCGCCGGTGACAGAGTTCCCCAACGTGACCAGCCTGAACGAACTGATGATCGTCGGGCCGATCACCGTGCGCAGCGCGTGCAGCCACCATTTTTGTCCGATCATGGGACGCCTGTGGATCGGCACCATGCCAAACCAGCATTCTAACCTGATCGGCCTGTCCAAGTACGCCCGGCTGGCCGAATGGATCTTGTCGCGACCACAGATTCAGGAGGAAGCAATCGCCCAGATCGCTGAACTGCTGATGGACATGGTCAAGCCCGACGGGCTCGCGGTGGTGATGGAAGCTGACCATTTCTGCATGCATTGGCGGGGGGTGAAGGATACCGGTTCGAAGATGATCAACAGCGTGATGCGCGGCTCATTTCTCAAGGACTCGGCGCTGCGGCGGGAATTCCTCTCGCTGATCTCGATGAAGAGCTGAGGCCAGGATGCTCGTTCGTTGTCTCTTTGCCAGCCGCATCACCATGCCGATGCCGGCCGCCGCCCTCGACTAGATCCTGGTTCAGTCGTACCGCAATAATCCGCGTCCTGGCATTACCGGGCTGCTGTGCTCTGCCAACGGTATGGTCGTACAGATGCTGGAAGGCGGGCGCGACGAGGTGTACGAATTGTGCAAGGCCATCGTGCGTGATGACCGGCACAGCAAGGTCCGTGTGCTTCAGCGCCGAAGTGGGCCCCCACCCGGACTCGATCCAAGTATCCGAAACCACAGGCAAAATCATCCATGGGGTGGGGTCCCGATCGGCGCCGATAGGGACCCCACCTGCGCTCCAACTTGATTGCCATTTCAGGCGCTTGCGGCCGATTTCGGCAGGGGTCCCGGTGCGGCGCTTGTTCACACCTATCAGAAACCCAGGTGATGGGCGGCCCCGCTGAAAATCAGCGGTTAGCTTCGAGGGCAACCATGCAAAACTGGACCTGGCCTCCAACAAACCAGCGGCCCACGGCCTGTGGTTCAGGTTTAGCCATGCCCGAAGGCCGCAGCTGGAACGCTCCTTCGCAACCCCGGGTTGGCGCGAAATCAACTTCGACTTCATGGAATTCCAGAAACCGGCGGCGCAGCGGCCATTGGCATTTGAACCAGGCCTCTTTCGCGCTGAAGGCCAGCAATTGCCAACTGCCGCCGGACGGCGCCGGCATGTCGGCCAGCCGCCTGATCTCGTCAGGTGTGACGATGAGCTGAATCACCTCCGACGGCAGGGCCGAGTGAGAGAGGGTCGGGCCGGCGCTACCACCGCCCCAACGGGCGCCTGGTCACTGTCGGGGCCGGCCGGCGACGGTGCAGAGGGCGTTCATCCCGTTACCGGGCGCGGGCGGCGGCAGCTTCTGCCATGCTTTT
>CAITYE010000429.1 GCA_903896535.1 uncultured Paracraurococcus sp. | reverse complement strand
GATCGCCGCTTCCAGCATGTCGTCGGCCTGGTCGGCCAGGCCGGGGAACCAGAGCACGCCCTTGCGTTCGAACTGGAAGCTGACCGAGTTGGTCTCCCCCAACGCGCCGCCGGCCTTGCCGAAGGCGCTGCGGACATCGCCGGCGGTACGGTTGCGATTATCGGTCAACGCCTCGACGATGATGGCGACGCCGTGCGGGCCGTAGCCTTCATAGCGCACCTCCTGGTACTCCTCGCCCTGCCCGGCGGTACCGGCGCGCTTGATGGCACGGTCGATGGTGTCGCGCGTCATGTTGGCGGTCAGCGCGGCCTTCACGGCCGCGCGCAGCCGCGGGTTCATCGCCGGGTCCGGCAGGCCGGTCTTGGCGGAGACGGTGATTTCGCGGATCAGCTTGCCGAAAGCCTGAGCCTTCTTGGCGCCCTGGGCCGCCTTGCGGTGCATGATGTTTTTGGCGTGGGAATGGCCCGCCATGACCGCGACTCCAAACATGTGAAGGAAAAGGGAACCGGCGCGCTTATACCGGGCCGCGCCGCGCCGCGCCAAGCATCGCGGCATTGCGCGGCCGGGCCGGCTGTGAACAAGCTGCGGCCATGGACACCGCCGCCCCCACCGACCCCTTTGCCGTCGCCACCCTGGACGACCTCGCCCGGCTCTACGACCCGCCGCGCGAGCTGGTCCTGAAGAAGGTCGCCGCGCGGCTGGAGGCGCGGTCCCGCGCCTTCATCGCCGCCAGCCCCTTCGTGCTGCTGGCCACGCAAGGGCCCGGGGGCGTGCACTGCACCCCGCGCGGCGATGCCCCGGGCTTCGTCGCCGTCCTTGATGACCAGACCCTCGCCCTGCCCGACCGGCGCGGCAATAACCGCCTGGACGCGCTGCGCGACATCGTGGCGAACCCCGAAGTAGCGCTGCTATTCCTGGTGCCGGGCGCGGGTGAGACGCTGCGGGTGAACGGCCGCGCCCGCATCACCGCCGACCCCGCGCTCTGCGCCCGCTTCGTGGTGAACGGCAAGCCGCCGACCACGGTGGTGCTGGTGACGGTGCGCGAGCTTTATATGCAATGCGCCAAGGCGATCATGCGCTCCCGCCTCTGGGCGGAGCAGGCCCGCCCGGCGGCGCTGCCCAGCATGGGCGAATTGCTGGCCGCCCATACCGGCGGCATGGTGGAGCCGGCGACGCATGACCGCGAAAGCCCGGCCCGCTTGCGAGAGACGATGTACTGATACCAACGGCACGAGGCTCTGGCCGGTGCCGAGCGCCCGAACGGGCGTGGCGGCCCAAGCCGCGCTCTAGAGCATGCTGCGTTCGCATTCGCTCACGCACCCTGCTCTAACCCTTGTCTGGTCGCGGGAATCAGCGCCTTCGGCGATTCCGCCGCAACGCATCCCGCTCTAGGAAACCGGAGGTTTCCACGCGGGAATTGAGGACCACAAAAGGCCCATACCCGCGATCAAAGGATTTGACCGCTGGGAGGCTGCCGCTCAGCGCGGCGGCTGAGGTGAGACCGGGGCGGCCGGGGGGGTTTGTGCGGACGCGGCAAGTGCCGGGGGCGGCGGCGCGGCGCGGCGTTCCGCCTCGATCCGCGCCAGGGCGTCGCGCAACAGCCCCTCGATACTGAAGCCGGCGGCCGCACCCCCCAGCACCGATAGGCCTGGAATGCTCCGTGATCCTGGCTGACCCATCTACCCCTCCGCCGTCGCTGCCTCAGTGCTAGCGATACGCGTCACTATGCAATTCTCGTGCGTCCACTATGCCGACGGACCTGCCGCGCGGCAATCGTCTTTTGCATCCCATCACCCAAATGCGATCAGCCCGGCAGTGCCTGCGACAGCCGCCCCCCCAGCCGTATCGGCGCTATGTTGTGGGCCAGCCCGGTGGCGTCGTCGGTTTCCACGAACAGGCCGCAGAGCGTCGCCTCCCCCTCCGCCGGGGCCAGCTTCTCGCCCGGCAGCTTGCGCCAGAAGCGCAGCGCAGCGCCGGCCTTCTGCATGCCGATGACGCTGTCGTAATCGCCGCACATGCCGGCATCGGTCTGATAGGCGGTGCCACCGGGCAGGATCTGATGGTCGGCCGTCGGCGTATGGGTATGGGTGCCGACCACCAGCGAAACCAGGCCGTCGAAACTATGGCCAAAGGCGGCCTTCTCGCTGCTCGCCTCGGCATGCACGTCGAGCACCACCGCCTGCACCGTGCCGTGCTGGCCCATGCGGTGTTTCTGGACCTCCGCCTGCACGGCGCGGAAGGGATCGTCCAGCGGGTCCATGAACAGCCGGCCCATGACATTGATGACCAGCGCGCGCCGCCCGCCCGGCACGTCGACCACCGTCGCGCCTTGCCCGGGCGTGCCGGGGGGATAGTTGATCGGGCGGATCACCCGCCCCTCCTGCGACAGATAGGGGATGATCTCCTTGCGGTCCCAGGCATGGTTGCCCAGCGTGATCGCATCGGCACCCGCCGCCAGCATCGCCCGTGCCATATCCGGCGCCAGGCCGAAGCCGTGGCTCGCATTCTCGCCATTCACCACAACCAGGTCGGCGGCCAGCTGCGCCCGCAGCCCCGGCAGCCGCGCCGTCAGCGCATCCCGCCCGGACCGGCCGACCACATCACCCAGAAATAGGATCCTCAACCCCTCAGCCGCCGCATCGCAGCACCTCCCGCTCCGTCGCCACTGCGTGCAGCGGCACATCCTCTGGCCCGGCCGGAACCTCCGGCACTTCCTGCAGGCCATAGGCGCAGCCGAGCCGGAGCGCATCCGGAAACAACGGCAAGGTGCGATCGTAATAGCCCCCGCCATAGCCCAGCCGACGCCCGCTGCGATCGAAGGCGAGTAGCGGTACCAGGACGCAATCGGGTGCGGCGCCAGGGGCCGTGGCCTCCGGCTGCTGGGTGCCGAAGGGGCCGCGTTCCAGCGGCGTGCCGGGGCGCCAGAAATGAAAGGCCAGCGGGTTGCCGCGCCGCGGCGTGCGCGGCAGGGCGATGGGATGACCGCGCGCGGCCAGCGCTTCCAGCAGCGGGCGGAGATCGATCTCCTGGCCCATCGGCCAGAAGCCGGCGACCACGGCGGCGGGGGGAATGAGGCCCGCGGCCAGCACCTGCGCGGCGAGTGCGATGCCGAGGCCCGGATCGGCGGCGGCACGGCGCGCCAGCGCGTGCTCTCTCGCCTGGGCCTTGCGCCAGGCGAGCGTCGCTGACGAAGTAGGGGTGGAGTGCGGTACCACCATGGGCCGTTGGCGTCTCATCCTCCCAAGGCCTGCGTGAGCAGGTGGGCACCAGATACTCGGACCAGGATCCGAACAGAGCCAGTTCCCGGGGGATGCTTATTGGCCCTGGGGATGTGGTGCCTGTCGCGCCGGATAGTACCGCCCGACGTATATAGGCCCGGGCAGCGCCCGGTACCAGGGGCGTCTCAGCCGGGCCGTTCAGTATCGAGGCGTTTGGCGAGCCCCTCGATGGTCTCGGCCACCTTGGTCAGGCGTTCTGCCAGCGCCGGGTCAGCCGGCGCGGCGGCCGCCGCCACGGGTGCGCCGGCCCCGGCCGCCTTCATGTCGTGCAACTCATCGGCCAGCAGCAGCGCGACGTGCAGCAGCATGCGCGATTCCGAAAACTGCCCCCCCATGGCGCGAATCAGCGTCACCTTGGATTCGATCTGCTCGACAAGTTGGCCGACATGGGCCTCCTCGCCATCCTTGCAGCCGATGGTGTGCTGATAGCCGTTCACCCGCACGGCGACCTGGCCCATGCTTCAACTCTCCTCCGCCCGCAACTCATCGGCGAGCACATGTCGCAGCCGCACCAGCGTCGCATCCAGCCGCTCCGCCATGGCGGCGACCGCGGCGCGGGGCACCAACTCGCCATCCGCCTCGGCCATGCTGGGGCGACGGGTCAGGGCGGCGGCAAGCGCCGTCACCGCTGCTTCCAGCCGCATCGCGGCCGCTGCCACCGGGTCTGCCCGCTGCTCCGTCATCGCCATCCCACAGCGCCGACTCCGGCTCTGGACGCCGGACGACAGTTGTGTTGCAAGGCTTGGCATGCAGACCGTTACGGGTCAACGCCGTACGCCCCCCGCCGTCATCATCCATGGCATTGCCGACGCCCGGTTCGCCCTTGGCCTCGCCGGCCCGCGCTCCGTGCTGCTGCTCTCCGCGCCGGGGGCGGCGGGCTTCCTCGGCCCGGGCTGGTGGCAGGCCCTGCTCCGCGCCACCGCGGCGGAGGCGCAAGGCCTGCTCGATTGCGACCACGCGCCGGGCCTTGCGCTGGCCGCGCTGCGGCTTGGCCTGCCGCGCGTGCTGCTGCTGGCCGCCGCACCAGGCCATGCGGCGGTCGCCGCCGCCGCCGCCGAAGCCGGGGCGGAACTGGTCGCGGTCCGCCCGCCTGCGCTCGATCTGCGGGGCCTCGACCTCAGCCACCCTGGCGCGCCGCGCAAGCTTGGTGCCTGGCTCGACGCGGCCCGGTGACACCCGGCGATAGCTGCGGTAAAGCGGCGCGTCCGAGAACCCATTCCCCGGGAGGCATCCCCATGAAGCTCACGCCCAAGGTCAAGGAAATCCTCTCCTGGTACGAGAGCGACAATCCCGGGACCAAGGCCAACCTCGCCCGCATCCTCATGGAAGGGAAGCTGGGCGGCACCGGCCGCATGGTCATCCTGCCGGTCGACCAGGGGTTCGAGCACGGTCCGGCGCGAAGCTTCGCGCCCAACCCGGCGGGCTATAACCCCCACTATATGTTTGAGCTGGCGCTGGAAGCCGGGCTGAACGCCTACGCCGCGCCGCTCGGCATGATCGAGGCCGGGGCGGCGACCTTCGCCGGCGCCATCCCGACCATCCTCAAGGTCAACTCCTCGAACAGCCTGTCCACCACCAAGGATCAGGCGGTGACGGGCTCGGTCTCCGATGCGCTGCGGCTCGGCTGCTCGGCGATCGGCTTCACCATCTACCCGTCTTCCGAATACCAGTTCGAGATGATCGAGGAACTGCGCGAGCTGGCCGAGGAGGCCAAGGCCGCCGGCCTCGCGGTCGTGGTCTGGAGCTATCCGCGCGGCCCGATGCTGGACAAGACCGGCGAGACCGCGCTCGATATCTGCGCCTATGCCGCGCATATGGCGGCGCTGGTGGGCGCGCACATCATCAAGGTGAAGCCGCCGACCAGCGCGATCTTCCTCGATGCGGCCAAGAGCACCTACACCAAGCATCCGGTGCCGGTGGATGACGCGGCCGAGCGCTTCAAGCACGTGGTGCAGGCCTGCTTCGGCGGCCGGCGGCTGGTGGTCTTCTCCGGCGGCGAAGCCAAGGGCACGGAGGACATCCTGAAGGAGGTCCGCGCCATCCACGCCGGCGGCGGCAACGGGTCCATCATGGGCCGCAACGCCTTCCAGCGGCCGAAGCAGGAAGCGCTCGCGCTGCTGCAGAGCATCATCGACGTCTACAAGGCCTGATCGCACCGCAGGCCCGACGGGCCGGTGCCGGGGCAACCCGGCACCGGCCTTTTTTGTTGGCGGCGCTTCCCTGGCGCGGCTGCGCTATACTGGCGGCATGGACGATTCCTGCCGCCTCTATCTGATCACCCCGCCGGTGCTGCCGGCGGATTTCGCGGACCAGCTCGCCGCCGCGCTGGATGCCGGCGATGTGGGCTGCCTGCAGCTGCGGCTGAAGGATGCGCCGCCCGATACGGTGCGGCGCGCGATCGAGACGCTGATGCCCATCGCCCAGGCGCGCAATGTCGCCTTCCTGCTGAACGATGACGCGCCGCTGGCCGCCGAGATGGGCTGCGACGGCGCGCATCTGGGCCAGGAGGATGGCGACCATGCCGGGGCGCGGATGCTGCTGGCGGGCAAGATCCTCGGCATCACCTGCCATGCCAGCCGGCACCTGGCGATGCTGGCCGGGGAGCACGGCGCCGATTACGTGGCCTTCGGCGCCTTCTACCCCACGGGGACCAAGACCGTGCAGCACCACGCGGCGCCGGACATCCTGGAATGGTGGTCCGGCATGTTCGAACTGCCCTCGGTGGCGATCGGCGGCATCGATGCCGGCAATTGCGCGCCGCTGGTGCGGGCGGGGGCGGATTTTTTGGCCGTGGTCGGGGCGGTCTGGAACCACCCGGCGGGGCCGGCCGAAGGCGTGCGGGCGATGAACCGGGCGATGGCCGCAGCTGGTTGAGGCTGGCCCGTCCGGCGCCCCTGCGGCGGCGGCAAAGCCCGGAGTAAACGCGCTTTCCGGGGTTTCGGACAAATCCCCCTTCGCCCCCGCGGGCGCGGTGAGGGGGGGCGGCGGAGGGGGCGCGACGCGAGCCTGCCGGCGACCCTGATGCGGGCGCCAAAGCCAGCACCGAACGGGCTTTCCGGGGTTTCGGACAAATCCCCTTTCTCCCCCGCGGGGCGCGGTGGGGGCGTTCGGTATTTATGCGAGCTGATAAAAACCTGACTCCGCCCCGCCGGGCGGCGCGGCCGGGCGGGGCGGTGAGAGCGGGCGGATTCACGGTTTCAAGGAGCGGCGGGCGGGGGGGGGGAGCCCGGTGCGGCGATAATAGCGCCAAGCGGTCGAAATGACAAGAATTTTTACCTATTTTCGCCCTTAGGCAGTGCCTTACACCAAGGGTTGCTGGGCTTTCCCGTCTGCCGAGCGCCGCATGGACGCCGCGCCCGATCCGCGGATCGGCACTGTTGACCCGGCGACTATTCGCCAAGGGCGGGCCTGATGCCGTCGGTCACAGGGTTGCCCGCCGGGATCGGGCCTGCCGGCGCTGGCGCAGCCCAGGGCCATGGCTCAACCGGCCATGAAGGCTTGCCTCTTCGTGACCTGTCCCGGCGCTATTTCGGGAACATGAACTGCACCTGCGCCCGCACCGTCCAGCGCGGCCCGATATCCGGGTGGACCATGTTGTAATAGCCGCTGAGCGAGGCGTTGATCGGCTGCCCGCCCAGCTTGAAGATACGCCCGACGCCGCCGCCCGCCGGCACCAGCCAGCGATTTCCGGTCGGTGCTTCCCAGTTGGATGTGAGGATGGGTGCGGAAACCAGATAGGTTCCGTCCTTGAAATTGTAGTTCACGAAGGGCTGCAGCGTCATCGTGTTGAAGCGGTTGCGCGGGCCGCCATCGAAAGACCAGATGTTGTTGACCAGCGCGCCCATGACCCAGGGACCCTGCATGGTCAGCCCCACCGCTGTGGGCCCTGCCCCCCAGCGGTTGCTGCCCAGCGCGGCGTCCGAGGTGGTGGGCGCCTGCACCACCGGCCCGGCGCCCAGGATCAACCCACGCACCGGCTGCACGGGAGAGGCGAAGAAGGACACCACCGCCGGTCCGGTCCCGAAGGTGGACCCCTGCCCTGGTGAGAGGCCGGGCTGGGCGACCACGGGCAGCACGATGCGATTGATCAGGTTCCAGTCCGGGGACAGGGAGAGGGGCGTGACGGGCTGGATGTTCAGCACGTTCTGGGTATGCCCGCGTGGCCCATAGTTCAGGTTGGTGTTGTTCTGGAAGGGCAGGCTGACCATGGCGGCGACGGGGTTCTGCGCGGCCCGCGCCAGCGCTTCCACGTCAGCGCCAGCCGCGGGCGGGTCCGCCGCCACCGCGGGTACAGCGACACCGAGGCCAAGCGCAACGCCGAGGCGAAGCGCGACCGCGCCGGCCCCGCTGATGACACGCCGCATCGCATCCCCTTCCGCCTCCGCCCACGCCATGCAGGAAAGCCCCGCCTGGCGTGCCGATGATGACAATCACAGGGTTGCGAAGTTAGGCGGAAGGCCGCCGCGCGGCGACGTGACTCCCCTCACCATCCTCGAACGATCCACTTACCGTAGCCTGACGAGCGCGACGCCGTCGCCGTCGCCGCGATCGTCACCGTTTTTCATTTTTGCCCGGTTTGCTGGGATCCGCCTCCCACCGCCGGGCGGCTTATCTCCGGTCCGATGGCTCACCTGCTACCCCCGCCGGCCCAGCGCCAGCCGCTTCGGCGCGCCGCCGCTCGTCCGGCCGGCGAACAGCGCCAGCTTATCCTCCGGCCAGGGCGTCACCCGCCGCACGGCCGGGTCGACGCAGAGGTAGAGAACCTCGTTCTCCGCCGCCAGCCAGCCCTCCCTCGCATGGAATAGATAATGCCGGCAGAGCAGGCGCTTGGCGTCATGGCCCAGCACTTCGCTGGTGCTGGTCAGCGGCTGCCCGGCATGCAGTTCACGCACATAGTTCACCCAGGTTTCGGCGGCGAAGGTGGTGAAGCCGCG
>CAITYE010000428.1 GCA_903896535.1 uncultured Paracraurococcus sp. | reverse complement strand
TCCGGCCCGCTCGCCAGGCGCGGCAGTTCGGGCGGCAGCGGCAGCTCCTCCTCCGGCGCAGGGGCATCGGCGGACTGGGCGGCGGCGGGACGACCGAAGAAGAGGGCGCGCAAGAAAGACACCCCGCAATAATAGCGAGCTTTGTCGCCCTCAGGAAAGCGGAAGGAGGCGCCACCCGCGGGATCGGATCACCCCCGACAATCCGACAGATCAGAGCTTGTTCTAACCCCGCAGGAGAAAACGCCGGTTCAGCGGCTGAAGCGGCCGCGCATTCATCGCGTAGATCCGACGGAACGCGGCGATATCGCTCTCGGCAACCGTGATCGGTCGGTCCAGGACAAACCAGCTCACCAGTTCGGAACAGGGCGGCGTGGTCAATGAGCCTTCATAGCGCCAAGCCCGGCGCGGCGCCGCCGGGACCAGGGTGCGGATATCGATCGGCTTGGCCGATTTGGCCTTCCCGGGCTGCGCCGGGGCGGCGGCCATGATCTCCCTGAACGCCGCATTACTCGCCCCCGGCTGCATCAGCACCCCCAGCACCGCAAGCGAGCTGTCCGGTGCCTTGTGGACGAAATGCACTTCCATCGCGGCACGCTTGCCGGCCACCGCATGCTCGCTTGGCGTATGGAAGTGGAATTGCAGCAGTTGGTAGACGGATTTACCGACCTTGACGTAGTCGCCAGGCGTCGCATCGCATTGCACGGTGTGGCCGTTATTGGTCACGTCATAGACCCGTACCGGCCAGTTCAGGTCCAGCGGCGGCAAGTTTGCGCTGATGCCGCCGGCGAGATCGACCGGCGATTGCTGGTCGCCGACGCTGCAAACCCGGGCGGCCGGGTCGACCTTCCCCCATTCGGCAGGTCCGGTATTGCCTTCATAGCTCCAAGACCCATGCCCATCGGCCGCCGCCGCGCCACGGGCGCCGAGGGCCGTTGCCGCGCACACCGGACAGGCCAGTAATCCCTGCAAAAAGCCTCGCCTCGCACGCGGCATCATTCTACTCCTGCATAGGGTCGCATCATCTTGGCATAGGTTGCGCCTTATTCTGCAGTCTCACTGGATCACGCGCCTTAGCTGCAGCAAAGATCGGGCATGGCAGGCACTGAAAAATGGCGTATCGCTGGCCTTGGCTACAGTGGCGGCGCCGTAGCGCGCGCTGGTGCAAGCCGGCGTCAAGGTCACCGCCACAGCGCGCGATCCCGCCGCCCGCGCCGCACCGCTGGGCATCGCGCTGATCGCCTTCGCCGCCGCGGCTCCTGCCATCCAGGATGCCACCCATCTGCTTGTGACCGCGCCCCCTTCTGAAGCCGGCGACCCGCTGCTCGCCCTGCATGCCGAAGCCATCGCGGCCGCGCCGGCGCGGCGCTGGATCGGCGGTCTCTCAAGCGGTCGTTTAAGCTTTTCGGATAAATTCCTGAGTTTGGCCGAGGTGTCGAGGATTGGCGCGAAGCGCGTCCTGATAGGGGCGCGCTGGCACAGCATCGGGCAAGCCCGGCGGCAGGCAAAAAGGAACGAATGCATGATTTTAAGGAAGAGCGGGCGGATCCGCCACGGCTTGAAGATTAGTTTCGTGAGTACGCTATCTAAAGAAATTATCCCAAATAGACCGCCCCGACATGCTGCCGTGTCATATCGTCGGCTGCCTTACCCCGCAGCGCCGCAACCAAACCGGAATTTTGAGAGAATTCATTCATAAAAAATCCGCCCGCGGCAGCGTTTTCAATCTTGCTTGCAGATATTTTTTCGATTATCGATTTTATGGTCGATGGGTCATGTCTAACTTCCCCGACACTCCGGCGCTCGTCGGTTACCGGGGCGGCTCGAATCAAGGATGGATGCCATGTTTCAATCAAGGATGGATGCCATGTTTCAGCGTAGCGCGGCCCCTTTTCTGCTTGGGCTCGGTCTCTTCGGGCTGGCATCCCTGCCGGCCGCGGCCGCGCCCTACACGCTGGTGACGCTGGGCCAGCTTTCGGGCGATACCATGAGCTATGCCTTTGGCCTGAACGCCAGCGGCCAAAGCACGGGTTTTTCCGGGACCAGCACCAACAGCCCCAATCAGGTCATGCTGTGGTCCGCCAGCGGCAGCGCCACCGCGCTCGGAACAGCCGGCGGCACTGGTACCTCGGGCCGCGGCAATGCCATCAACAACGCTGGCACCATCGTCGGGGCCGGCTTTAATGCTAGCGGCGTCAACTCCCCATTCAAAATCGTGAGTGGGACCATGACCATGCTGACGCCGCTGGCCGGCTCTACCAACGCAGGGGCGACCGCTATCAACAGCAGCGGCACCATCGTCGGCTACTCCAACGGCACCGGGCTTGCCCTGCGCCCCGTGCTCTGGGACCCTAGCGGCGCCGTTACGAATCTTGGCACGCTCGGCGGCACCTCGTTCAGCCGCGCCTATGGCATTAACGATAGCGGGCTGGTGGTCGGGGTTTCGAACACCGCTAACGGCGAAACTCGTGCTTTTGCTTGGACCTCTTCCGGCGGAATGCAGAATCTCGGCGCGCTGCCGGACGGCTACACAAGCTATGCCCTTGCCGCGAACGCCAGCGGCCAGATCGTCGGCAAGGGCGATGATGGCAATTTCGACCAGGCCTTGTCATGGACCTCCGCCAGCGCCGCGCCGCAGTTACTGGCGCCTCTATCCGGCAAGACCAGCGGTACCGCCTTGGCCATCAACAGCAGCGGCGTCATTGCCGGGTTATCTTCGGTTGACGGCTCTGCCCAGGTCGCCACCATCTGGCAGAATGGCACGGCCATCGATCTGAACAGCTACCTGCCGGCCGGCTCAGGCTGGGTGCTGCAGTCGGCCAACAACATCAACGATGCGGGGCAGATCATTGGCTATGGCACCTATAACGGGCAGACCACCGCCTTCCTGCTAACGAACGAGATCCCCGAACCCGCGACCGCCGCCCTGCTCGGTGCCGGTTTGCTCGGCCTCGGGCTGGGCCTTCGCCGCCGCGCCCGCGGCTGAACCACCCCAGCCCGGCAAAACCACCGCCGCCCCTGGCCCATCGCCCCAGACCCTGGAATAACTCCCTCGCAGCAGCGGGGCAGGACAGCATGGTGGGAAGGGATCGCTGGCTCATCGCCGGCTTGGGGTATAGCGGCCAGGCCGTGGCGCGGGCCGCGCTGCGGGATGGGGCCAGCGTCACCGCCACGGCGCGCGATCCCGCCGCCCGCGCCGCACCGCCGGGCATCGCGCTGATCGCCTTTGCCGCCGCGGCCCCTGCCATCCAAGACGCCACCCACCTCCTCGTCACGGCCCCGCCGGGGGAAGCCGGCGACCCGCTGCTCGCCCTGCATGCCGAAGCCATCGCGGCCGCCCCGGCACTGCGCTGGATCGGCTACCTCTCCACCACCGGCGTCTATGGCGATCGCGGCGGCGGCAAGGTCGAGGAGACGAGCGAGGCCCAGCCGCAGCAGGATCGCTCGATCCGCCGCCGGGCCGCCGAGCGGCAATGGGAGGCCTATGCGGCAACACGCGCGGTCGATCTGTTCCGCGTCGGGGGCATCTACGGCCCCGGCCGCAGCGCCTTCGACGAACTCCGCGCCGGCACCGCGCGGCGCACGCTCCGCCCCGGGCATCGCTTCGGCCGCATCCACCGCGACGACATCGCCCTGGCCGTGCTGGCGGCGGGCCGCCAAGCGCGCGGGCCGGGGGTGCGCGTGCTGCACCTGGTCGATGACGAACCCGCCGAAAGCGCCGTGGTGGTGGAAGAAGCGGCGCGGCTGCTCGGCGTGCCGCCGCCGCCACCGATTCCCTTTGAAGCCGCGCTAGCGGGCATGTCGCCCATGGCCCGCAGCTTCTGGTCCGAGCATCGGCACGTACTGAACGACCGCACCAAGGCCGCGCTCGGCATCGCCTGGCGCTACCCCAGCTATCGGGAGGGGCTAGCCGCCATCCTCGCCGAGGAGGGCATCGAGCGTCCGGCATAGCAGGGCCAGATCCTGCGGCCGGGACAGGCGATGATCGCCGTCCTTGACCAGCGTGACCGCGACATCCTCCCCGGCCAGCTTGGCCGCGACCTCTAGCGAGAGTTGCCAGGGCACGTCGGGGTCGCGCTGGCCGTGCAGCAGCCGCACCGGCGCGGCGATGCCGATGGGCCCGCCCAGCAGCAGGTGCCGACGCCCGTCCTCCAGCAGCGCCCGGGCGATGGGGTAGGGGTCGCCATAGGCGCTCGGCCGCAGCCAGACACCCTGCGTCGCCAGCGCCGCGCGGGCCTCTGGCGTCAGCGCCGCTTCGATCCGGGTGACGAAATCCGGCGCCGCGGCAATGCCGATCAGCCCGGCCAGCCGCACCGGCAGGCGCTGCGCCAGCAGCAAGGCGATCCAGCCGCCCATCGAGGAGCCGATGAGGATCTGCGGCCCCGCCGTCAGCGCCACCAGCACGTGCGCGGCCTCCGCCGTCCAGCCGCCGATGGTGCCGTCGACAAAACGGCCGCCGCTCTCGCCATGGCCGCTATAATCGAAGCGGAGGAAGGCGCGGCCGCGTGCGGCGCAATGCGCGGCCAAAGCAGCAGCCTTGCCGCCGGTCATGTCGCTGTTGAAGCCACCCAGGAAGACGACCCCCGGCCCCCGCCCCGGAACCCGGCGAAACGCCAGTGCGACGCCGTCGCCGCGGTCGAGGCGACCCTGTTCCTCCGTCATGCCCGCGGCAGGCCACGGCGGGCGAGGCTGGCCATGAGCGCGCCGGTGCCGAAGGACCAGGGCGGGCAATCGGCGGTGCTCGCCACCACGTTCACCAGCGCCCCGAGCCAGGGCGTCGCGATCCGCACCACATCGCCGGGATGATGGGTGAAGCCCTGGCCGGGCGCGCCGCGATCCTTGCTGGGGGAGAAGGGGGTGCCCAGGAACAGCACGGCCCCATCCGGGTATTGGTGGTGCGGCCCGATCAGTTGCCCGATAATCGCCACCGGATCGCGGCTGAGCGCGCCGACCGCGCCGCTCTCCTCCAGGGTGAAGCCATCGCGGCCGACGATGGAAAGGCTGAGCTCGGCCTCCATGATCGCCGGCAGGTCGAAGCCGGCATCGAAGAACCGCAGCAGCGGGCCGAGTGCGCAGGAGGCGTTGTTGTCCTTGGCGCGGCCCAGCAGCAGCGCGCTCCGGCCCTCGACATCGCGCAGGTTCACGTCATTGCCCAGCATGGCGCCGAGGAGCGTCCCACCGGGGCTGACCGCCAGCACCACCTCCGGCTCGGGGTTGTTCCAGCTGCTCATCGGGTGGATGCCGATGCGCGCGCCCAGGCCGACCGCGGCCATGGGCTGGCATTTGCTGAAGATCTCGACATCGGGGCCGATGCCGACCTCCAGGTATTGGCTCCACCACCCCTTCTCGACCAGCGCCGATTTCAGCCGCAGCGCCTCCGGGCTGCCGGGGCGGATATTGCCGAGATCATCCCCGATGATCCCCCGCACCTCCCCGCGCACGCCCTCGGCCAGCGTGGCATCGCCGCGGCAGCGCTCCTCGATCACCCGCTCCAGCATGGAGCGCACATAGGTCACGCCGCAGGCCTTCACCGCCTGCAGATCGACCGGTGCCAGCAGCGCGGGCCGCGCGGGGTCCATCGTCTCGGCGTCGCTATTGGCCAGCGCTGCCGCCAGGTCGAAGGCCAATGGCCGTCCCTGCCCACGGATCGCCGCCACCGGGTCGGGCGCGCTGAGCCAGGCGGCGAGCGTGCCGAAGGCCGGTGTCAGGTCGAAGGCTTGGCCATCCTGCAGGCCGAGGATGATGGGCCCCTCCGGGGTCATCGCGCGGGCGGCGAAGCTGCCGGCGGGCCAATCCTTCGGCAGGCAGGTGACATCGAGCGGGGGCATGGCGCCTCTCCTGGTCCAAGCGGGTGCGGCAGGGGTTGCGGGACGGGCCGGCAAGAGGGCAGATACCCCAACACTTGGCAAGCCCGCCAAGCCCTTCGCTGGTCTGTCCGGGATCGCGCCGCGTGTCGTCTGCCTCCTCCTCCTCGGCCAAGCCGGCCAAACCGGGCAAGCCTTCGCCCGGGACCCCGCCGGCCCCGCCCGCGCCGGCCCCCGCGCTGACCGTGCTGCAGGTGCTGCCCGCCCTGAAATCCGGCGGCGTTGAGCGCGGCACGCTGGAGATCGCCGAGGCGATCATCGCGGCGGGCGGCAAGGCGGTGGTCGCTTCGGCCGGCGGGCCGCTGGTGGGCAAGCTCGAAAAGCTTGGCGCCAAGCACGTCACGCTGCCGCTCGATACCAAAAGCCCCTTCGGCATCTGGCGCAATGCCGGGCGCTTGGCCCAGCTGATCCGCCGGGAACAGGTGGCGATCGTCCATGCCCGATCCCGCGGGCCGGCCTGGTCGGCGATGCTGGCGGCCAAGCGCACCAACCGGCCTTTCATCACCACCTATCACGCGACCTACAATGCCGAGACCGATCTGAAGCGCTGGTACAACTCGGTGATGGCGCGCGGCCAGCGGGTGATCGCGATCAGCCGCTTCATCGCCGACCATATCGCGGAACGCTACCCGGAGGCGACGGGCCGGATCACCATCATCCCGCGCGGCGCCGACCTGCGGGAATTCGACCCCGTGCTGGTGGCGCCCGAACGCGTCGCCCAGCTGCGCCAAAGATGGGGCCTGCCGGCCGACCGGCCGGTGGTGATGCTGGCCGCCCGGCTGTCCCGCTGGAAGGGCCATGCCGTGCTGATCGAGGCGATGAAGCGCCTGCCCCCCGGGCCCATCGCGGTGCTCGTCGGCGATGGCTCAGCGCGCATGCGGAACGACCTGGAAGCGCAGATCGAGTCCGAGGAGCTGGAGGACCGGGTGCGCCTGGTCGGCCATTGCCACGACATGGCGGCCGCCTATCTGCTGGCCGATGTGGTGGTCCATGCCTCGACCGATGCCGAGGCCTTCGGCCGGGTGGTGGTGGAAGCCCAGGCCATGGGCCGGCCGGTGATCGCCGCCGATCGCGGCGGCCCGCGGGAGACGGTGGAGGACGGCGTCACCGGCTGGCTGGTCAAGCCGGGCAGCCGCAGCGACCTGGCCGCGACGCTAGAGCGGGTGCTGGGCCTATCCCAGGCCGAACGCACCGCCATCGGCCTGGCGGCGCGGCAGGCGGTGGAGGCGCGCTACTCCCTCTCTCGCATGCAGGCGGCCACGCTCGCGGTGTATCGCGAGGTGCTGTGAGCGCGCGGGTCCTGGTGATCAAGCTCGCCGCGCTCGGCGATTTCGTCCAGGCCTTTGAGCCTTTCGCGGCGATCCGGGCGCATCACCCGGCGGCGCGGATCACCCTGCTGACCACGCCCGCCTATGCGGCCCTGGCCGCGCGCAGCCCCTGGTTCGACGAGGTCTGGGCAGATGGCCGGCCGGGCTGGGCGGACCTTGCCGCGCTTTGGCGGTTGCGCGGGCGGCTGCGCCGGGCGGGGTTTGGCCGCGTCTACGACCTGCAAACCTCGGCCCGCAGCAGCCGCTACCGCGCGCTGCTGCCGCGCCGGGTCGAATGGTCCGGCATCGCCCGCGG
Organism: uncultured Paracraurococcus sp.; assembly: GCA_903896535.1. Lineage (GTDB taxonomy): Bacteria > Pseudomonadota > Alphaproteobacteria > Acetobacterales > Acetobacteraceae > CAITYE01. Next base: position 483 of record CAITYE010000428.1, on the reverse strand, counting down.
GGCGAGCCACCCGCACGCCAATCCGCAGCGGGATTTCATGCATACCGGGGAACGCCAGCGGGACCAATTGGCGATGGCGGGGATCACGGCGTTTCCCGCGCCGGCGCTGGACTGGCTGGATGCGGGGATCGAAGGCTTCGCCCTGCCGGCGCGCTTCGCGCTGCTGATCCCCGGGGCTTCCCCCCAGCGGCCCGGCAAGCGCTGGCCGCTGGCCCGCTTTGCCGAGCTGCCGGCGGCGCTGGGCCTGCCCTGCGCGGTGGTCGGGGGCAAGGGCGAAGCCGGGCTGGCGGCGGCGATCCCCGGCGCCATCGACCTGACGGGACGGACGGATTTTTTGCAACTGGCGGCGATCTGCCGGCGGGCCTGCCTGGCGGTGGGCAATGACACCGGCCCGACGCATCTGGCGGCGGCGGCCGGCTGCCCGACGGTGGCGCTGTTCGGGCCAGACAGCGACCCGGCGCTATGCGCCCCGCGCGGGCGGGC
>CAITYE010000427.1 GCA_903896535.1 uncultured Paracraurococcus sp. | reverse complement strand
CGGCCATAGCCATCGGCGGCGCCGGTGGCGACATTCTCGTGCAGGCACAGCACGGGGCGGACCTGATCGGTCAGGCCAATCTCATAGACCAGTTGCATCTCGGACGTGCCGGGATTGGCGAAGCAGGTGGAGACGCCGGCATCGACCAGCGCCTTAAACAAGGATTGGGCTCCGTTCATCGGGGGCACTCCGGTTGCCGGCGGCTATTCCAGCCGGCAGGCTTCCTCAAAGCTCAGCCGCGGCTGGCGGGGGGGCAAGGCCGACACCTCGCCATGGCCCAGATTGACGAGGAAATTCGCCCGCCAATGGGTGCCCGCCAGGAAGGCGTCGTCCACCTTGTAGTTGTCGAAGCCGCTCATTGGCCCGCAATCGAGGCCAAGCGCGCGGGCAGCGAGGATCAGATAGGCGCCTTGCAGCGTCGCGTTGCGCGTTGCCGTGGCATCGGCCAGCGACCAGTTATCGGCGAACCAGCCGCGCGCATTGGCGCCGGGCAGCAGCGTATCCAGCTGGTCGTAGAAATGCGTATCGGTGGCAACGATGACGGTGACCGGTGCCGCCATGGTCTTCTCGGCATTCCCGGCCGAGAGCGCCGGGCGCAGCTTTTCCTTTGCCTCCCGGGTGCGCAGGAAGACGAAGCGGGCGGGTGAGGAATTGGCGCTGGTCGGCGCCCACTTCAGCAGGTCGTAAAGCGCCCGCAGCGTGGCGTCCGAGACCGGGCGGTCGGACCAGGCGTAATGCGTGCGCCCGCTGCGGAACAGCGCGTCGAGCGCCTGGTCGTCGAGGCCCTGCAAGGCAGGCGCCAGGCTCTCGGCGGCCAGTGGCGGATCGGCCACCGGCTCGGCGGGGGCGGTGGGCTCAGGCGTCGCAGCTTCGGTCATAACGGGCCACCCGGATCAGGTGGCGTCGATATGGCCCAGCCGCTCTCAGGCGTCCACCTGCTCGACCGCCAGCACTTCCGGGACGTAGTGGCGCAGCATGTTCTCGACCCCGTGCTTCAGCGTGGCGCTGGAGGAGGGGCAGCCGGAACAGGAGCCCTGCAGTTGCAGCTTCACGATGCCTTCGCGGAAGCCGCGGAAGACGATGTCGCCGCCATCGCTGGCCACCGCCGGGCGCACCCGGGTTTCGAGCAATTCCTTGATCTGCACGACGATCTCGGCATCGGCCGGGTTGAAATCCTCCAGCCCGTCCTCGGCTGCGCCCTCCAGCACCGGCAGGCCGGCGACGAAGTGCTCCATGATGGCGCCCAGCACCTGCGGGCGCATGGTCTGCCAATCGGCCGCGCCGGTGAGGGTCACGGTGACGAAATCCTGGCCGAGGAAGACCCGCGCCACACCGTCGAGAGCAAACAGCCGGGCGGCGAGCGGGCTGCGCGCCACCGCATCGGGAGAGGCGAAATCGGCGGTGCCGAGGGACCCCATCACGTCCCGTCCAGGCAGAAATTTCAGCGTCGCGGGGTTGGGCGTGCCTTCGGTTTCGATGAACATGGCGGCTCCTGCCAGCGCGTGGGCGTTAACCGGACTAATCTGGTCGGGATTAGTGGCCGATGCAAGGGTGGCGCCGGTCACTGCCGCCGGATCAGCCGCATCGGCCAATGCCGCGTAGCCCAGGCGACCTTAGCTTTCCGGCCGGCATTGATGGCCAGAAAAGCCCCCCATCAGCGGGGCCGGCTGCCCTGGATCTGGGTCCGGTGCATCAGGCGGCGCAGGCTGGGGTCGAATTCGTCGCGCCGGTGCATGGTGCAGCGATTATCCCAGATGATCACATCGCCCTCCTGCCATCGCTGGATCCATGTGGTGGCTGGCGTGCCGACATGCTGCCAGAGCGCCTCGAGCAACGCCTGGCTTTCGGCCAAAGGCAGCCCGATCACATGCGCATTTCGCCGCCGGCCGAGGAAGAGCGCCCGGCGCCCGGTTTCGGGGTGGGTGCGGATGAGGGGATGTACCGCGCCGGGCTGGTCCTCAGGCGCGTAGCTGGCACGGAAGCCTGCGCGCAACTCGCCCGCGCTGTTGCGGGAGCTGTCGTGCTTGCAGCTGCGCCCCTCGATCTGCGCCCGCAGCTCCGGCGGCAAGCTGTCCAGCACCGCTTCCATGTCGCAGAACCAGGTATCGCCGTGGCCGACCGGGACCTCGATACTATAGAGCACCGAGGCGTCGGGCGGGATGTCATTGTAGCTCATGTCGGTGTGCCAGATGCTCTCCCCAGCACCGAGACCGCCGATCGCCTGGCCATCGAGGATGATGTTGGAGATCACCGTCACCTCCGGCCGGCTCGGCTGATAGGTCCGCCCCGCCGCCTTGATCGGCGCCTTGTCGAGCGGCCCGAAGCGCTCGCTGAACCCGGCCAGCGCGTCATCGTCGAGCCGCTGGCCCCGGAAGCGCAGCACCTTGTGGGCCAGCCAGGCGCGCTTGATCAGGGCGAAGCCGGCGGCATCCAGCCGGGCGAGGTCGATGCCGTGCAGCTCGGCGCCGAGCGAGCCCGCGAGGGGGACGATCTCGGGGGTTGTGGTATCTAGGCTGGCCATGGCGGGCATCCTCCGGCGTGCTGGGCGCGAGCCTATCGCACCATCGCTCGGGCCAGAAGCCGGAGGGCGGCGGGTCTTCCCATCACGGCCCCGGCGCGCGAAGCTGGCATGTAACCCAGCCAAGGAGGAAGAAGGCATGTTCACCCATGTGATGATCGGCAGCAACGACATCGCGCGTTCGAAGAAATTCTACGACGCGGTCTTCGCAGCGCTTGGCGCCCAGCCGGGCACGCAGGACCCGCGCGGGCGCCTGATCTATGCGCATAATGGCGGTCGCTTCCTGGTGACCACGCCGATCGACGGCAAGCCGGCCTGCCATGCCAATGGCGGCACGATCGGCTTCGCCACCACCGGCAGCGCCATGGTCGATGCCTGGCATACCGCCGGCGTGGCCAATGGCGGCACCTCGATCGAAGACCCGCCCGGCCCGCGCCAGGGCCCGGCCGGGACGATCTATCTGGCCTATCTGCGCGACCCCGACGGCAACAAGCTGGTCGCGGTGCATCGCGGCGCCTGAGACCGACGGCGCGCGACATCCGCGCGCACCGCGCGGGCGCGGGGCGGATCGCCTCAGGTGATCCGTTCCAGCTCCGCCCGGTCGAGGCTGCCCGGCACGATGGTCAGCGGCACCCGCACCCGATTGGCAAAGCGCCCGGTCAGCGCCGAGATCAACGGCCCGGGAGAGCCGCCGCCGGGGGCCGAGGCCAGCACCAGGATGGAGATGCGGGGGTCTTCTTCAAGCAGCGCCAGCAGGGCCTCGCGGGGTTCGCCCTCACGGATCAGCAGCATGGGCAGGCCGCCGGTGATGTCCTTCACCTCGCTGGCGAGGCTGGAGAGCAGACGTTCCGCCTCCTCCCGCCGTTCCTCAGCCATCATCACGCCGACGCCGACCCATTCAACCAACCCGTCCAGCTCGATCACCCGCAGCAGGGCGACGCGGCCGCCGCCGTTGCGGGCGCGCAGGCAGGCGTAGCGCAGCGCCACCTCGCGCTCCGGGCTGTCATCCACCACGACGAGAAAGACCCGATCCCGCTTGGCCTGGGTGGGCGGCTGCTGTTCACTCACGGATCAGCTTCTCCGGAAGAGGACGCTGCCGAGCCAGCCAGCGAGGCAGGCGCCCAGCACACAGATCACACCGTAGACCAGCGGCTGGTCGCGCGCGACGCTGGCGATGCGGTCGGCGGTGCCGACCCGGTCCACCCGGAAGGTCAGGGGTTGCCGCGCGACAATGCGACGGGAGCGGACCAGCAGCACCTCCACCTTATAGACGCCGGTCGGCACCGTGGCCGGCAGCGGCAGCCGGACATGGAACAGGCGGTTGCCCTCGATCACCACCGGCGTCTGGTCTTCGACCCATAGGCCCGAGGCGGTTTCCTGTTCCAGCAGCGCGCGGCGGAAGGCGGGGGCCCGGGCGCCCGTGCTCTCCAGTGGCAGGGCATCAAGGCCGAGACCGTTCTTCTGCCGCTCCGGCTCCGGCAGCAGCTGCCAGGCCGGGCGGGTGCCGGTGATGACATAATAGCCGGGCACAGCGGCGAAGCGGGCGGCAGGTCCGTTCACCCAAAGAACGCCGGCAACTGCCACTTTGCGCCGGATCACGATTGGGCGTGTCGGGCCGCGGGCGAGCACGATGATCTCGTCGCCGCCAGGGCCGATCGGCTGATCGGTGCTGCCGAAGACCATGAGGCCGGCGCCGGAAAAGCCGGTCGTAACCTCCACCTGCGCCTGCGACAGGGCAGCCACCAGGGGCTGGTCCTGCGCCCGCGCCGGCCCGCCGGCCCCGAGGAGGAGCCAAGCGACGAGGAGGAGGCAGCGCGGCAGCGCTTTCATCAGTATTCCCGCTGGGCCGAGAACAGGCTGGTCGGCGGCCTTACCAGCCCCCACAGTAAGCCCAGGGCAACCAAAAGCACGAGCAGGCCGAGCAGCGCGCGCGTCTCCTCCCCGCGCAGCTTGCCGCCCATCGCCGCGCCGAATTGCGCGCCGGCGACGCCGCCCAGCAACAGCAGCAGCGTCAGCAGGATATCGACCGTCCCGAGCTGGATGGCGGAGAGCAACGTGACCATGGCCGTGACCAGCACCACCTGGAACAGCGAGGTGCCGATCACCACTGCGGTATGCATGCCCAGCAGGTAGATCATCGCCGGCACCAGCATGAAGCCGCCGCCTACCCCCATCACTGCCGAGAGCAGGCCGATCGCTCCGCCGATCAGCATCGGCGGGATCACCGACATGTACAGCCGGGACTTACGGAAGCGGACCTTGAACGGCAGGCCGTGCGTCCAGCCATGCTCATGCAGCTTGCGCCGATGCCCGGGGCGGCCGCGCCGGCGCATGGCGCGCACGCTCTCCATCACCATCAGCCCGCCCACGGTGCCGAGGACGACGACGTAAAAGAACGAGACCGCGAGATCGACCTGGCCCAAGCGGCGCAGCAGGGCAAACAGCTGCACACCGAGCACGGAGCCGACCAGCCCGCCGCTGAACAGTACCAAACCCATCCGGTAATCGACATTGCCCCGCCGCCCCTGGGCGATCAGGCCCGAGACCGAGGCGCCGATGGTCTGGTTGGCGCCGGAGGCGACTGCGACCGGCGCCGGGATGCCGATGAGGAGCAGCAGCGGCGTCAGCAGGAAGCCGCCGCCCACACCGAACAGGCCGGACAACCAGCCCACGCCGAAGCCGATGCCGATCAGCAGGAAGGCATCCACCGACATTTCGGCGATCGGCAGATAAACCTGCATGAACGAAACCCGCACCGGCACGGCGTTGAAGGCCCAGCCGGTTTGAACCCCCGCCGTGGCAGGAGCAAGACGAAATCGCCGCAGCGCGGCGCGGCGCGACCTCAGCCGCCGGTCGGGCGAGCCGGGCGGCCCGAGCGGTGGTGGGCAGCCCGGCCCGGCTTGGCCCGGGCGGCCGATGGAGGCGCCGTGGCGGCGGCGGGCGCGGGGCGCGCCAGCGAATCGGTCCCGGCGCCGGGATCATCCAGGATGGTCGGGTCGCTGGCCTGGGTCAGGCCGATCTGGGCATTCCGGTTCTGTCGCCAGAGGCTTCGCATGCGGGCATAGGGGTCGAGCGAGCCGTTGCGGATTTCCGCCAGCGGCTCAATGTTTTGCTCCCGCTCATCGAGCCCCTGGAGCAAGGCGCGGCTGAGATTCCCGAAGAGGGGGATCGGCCAGCTCACCGGGTTCAGCCAGCCATTCACCACCTGCCCGGTGAAGTCGCGCGGCGTGGAGGGGCCGATGAAGGGGATCATCAGATAGGGCCCGTCCCGTACGCCCCAGACCGCCAGGGTCTGCCCGAAATCGACGATCTGCTTGGGCGGGCCGCCGATCGGCTGCAGGTCGAAGGCGCCCCCGAGGCCGAGGGTCGAGTTGACGACGAAGCGCATGACCGATTGCCCGGCCAGCAGCGGCCGGCCCTGCAACAGCCGATTCACCGCCACCCCCGGCTCCTGCATATTCTGCAGCACATTCCGCAGCCGGGTGCGGACCCAGCCGGGCACAACTGTCCGATAGGTCTTGGCGACCGGCAGCACCACCGCATCATCGAGGGCGAGCATGCCATTCAGCATGGCCCGGTTGGTCTGCTCATAAGGATCCGCGGGGTCCGGCGAGGACAGCACCGGTGGCGTCGCGCCGGCCGGCCCCGCTGCTTGCTGCGCACAGGCGGACAGGGCAAGGGCGAGCAGGATGGCGAGGACGAGACGCGGCATGCAGCGGGACCGGTGGCAGGAGGCACGCTCTAGAGCAATATCCGTTCGGACGGAATCGTCCGGACGGCTGTCTTGCCCTGGAATATATCCAGTCCAGAGCGCCTTATCTCCGCGCCGATGGATCACCCGCTGATCCCTCAGGGCGGCGGCTCCAGCGCCACGGCGGTGCCGGCGCCTCCCCAAGCGGCGGCCATCCGGTGTCCATGCTGACCCTGATTGGCGGACTGGCCGCGCTGCTGGCGCTGGCCGGGGCCGTGCTGACGGTGCTTGCCGCGCAGGCCGTTCGCCGTCTGGCGGCCAGCCCGCCGGCCACCACGCCGGCCTTGCCAGCCAGTATCCTGAAGCCGCTGCACGGCGCCCCGCCTGGCCTGGACCGGGCGCTGGCCGCGACCCTCGGCCAGCACCACGCCGCGCCCTTCGAGGTGCTTTGCATCCTCCGCGACCCGGCCGATCCGGCCGGGCCGGTCGCCGAACAGGCGCTCGCCGCCGCCGCCGCCACCCCCGCCCGCCTGGTGCGCGACGGCCGGGTGCATGGCGCCAATGCCAAGGTGTCCCAGTTGATGAACCTGGAGGGCCTGGCCGCCCATCCGGTGCTGGTGCTGGCCGATGCCGATATGCGGGTCCCGCCCGCATGGCTGAGCGCGGTGACCGCGCCGCTGGCCGATCCCGGCATCGGCCTCGTCACCTGCCTTTACCAGGGAGAGCCGGCGGTGCCGGGGCTCTGGGCGCGGCTCGCGGCGTTGGGGATCGACTGGCAATTCCTGCCCAACGCCGCCTTTGGCGAGGCGCTCGGCAAGGCGGAGGGCTGCTACGGCGCGACCATCGCATTGCGCGCCGAGACCCTGGCGCGGCTGGGCGGCTTCGCCGCGGTCAAGGACCTGCTGGCCGATGATCACGCGCTTGGGGTGGCGGTGCGGCGACTCGGGCTGCGGGTGGTGCTGGCGCCTGTGCTGCCCTGCCACCTGATGGAGGAGCGCTCCCCGGGCGCCCTGTGGCGGCATGAGCTGCGCTGGCAACGCACGCTGCGACTGCTGAACCTGCCCGGCTATGTCGGCCTCGGGGTCACCTTTCCCTTGGTCTGGGGGGCGCTGGCGGCGGTGCTGCTGCCCGGGGGCTGGCCGGTGCTCGCCCTGGCCGCCGCCGCCCGGCTCGGGCTGGCCCTGATGGTGGACCAGACGCTGGGCCATGGGCTATCTCCTGCCCGATTGATGCTTTTGCCGCTGCGCGACGGGTTGGGATTCCTTATATGGGCGGCAGGGCTTGCCCGCGGCTCGGTGGAGTGGCGGGGCCAAAGGTTCAGAATGCGTGCCGACGGCTCCATGGTCCCGGTGCGCCAGCGATGAGGATTCCTCCCGGGTGACAATGCGGACGCTGTTCCTCCAGGCACCTTCCTTTGACGGCTTCGATGGCGGCGCTGGCTCGCGCTATCAGGCGCGGCGGGAAATCAAGAGCTTCTGGTTCCCGACTTGGCTCGCCCAGCCGGCGGCGCTGATCGAGGGCTCGAAGCTGGTCGATGCGCCACCGCACCAGCAGACGCTGATCGATGTGCTGCCCATGGCCAAGCGCCATGACCTTGCCGTGCTGCATACCTCGACCCCCTCCTTCGCGTCCGATGTGAAGGTGGCGGCGGCGCTGAAGGCGGAGAACCCGAACCTGAAGGTCGGGCTGATCGGCGCCAAGGTGGCGGTGCAAGCGGAAGAAAGCCTGCGCGACGCGCCGGTGATCGATTTCGTCGCCCGCAACGAGTTCGACTTCACCATCAAGGACGTGGCCGACGGCATGGACTGGTCGGCCATCAAGGGCCTGTCCTGGCGCAATGGCCAGGGCGTGATCGTCCACAACACCGAGCGGCCTGTCCTGGAAGACATGGACAGCCTGCCCTTCGTCAGCCCGGTTTATCGCCGCGACCTGAGCTACGAAAAATACTTCATCGGCTACCTGAAGCATCCCTATGTCTCGATCTATACGGGCCGGGGCTGCAAAAGCCGTTGTACATTTTGCCTCTGGCCGCAGACGGTGGGCGGGCATCGCTACCGCACGCGTTCGGTCGGCAATGTGATCGAGGAGATTCGCTACATCCAGGCGAATTTCCCAGGCCTCAAGGAAATCTTCTTCGACGACGACACCTTCACCGACGACCTGCCGCGCGCCGAAGCCATCGCTGCCGAGATGGGCAAGCTAGGCGTCACCTGGTCCTGCAATGCCAAGGCCAACGTGCCGCGGGAGACGCTGAAGAAGCTGAAGGATGGCGGGCTGCGCCTGCTGCTGGTCGGCTACGAAAGCGGCAACCAGCAGATCCTGCACAACATCAAGAAGGGCATGCGGATCGAGGTCGCCAAGAAGTTCAGCAAGGATTGCCGGGAGCTGGGCATCGCCATCCACGGCACCTTCATCCTCGGCCTGCCCGGCGAGACCAAGGAGACGATCGAGGAGACCATCCGCTTCGCGATCGAGACCAACCCGCACACGATGCAGGTCAGCCTTGCCGCGCCCTACCCCGGCACCTTCCTGTTCGATCAGGCGGCGCGCGAGGGCTGGCTGGACACCGCGAACACCGAATATGTGGACGCGCACGGTGTGCAGATCGCGCCGCTCGCCTATCCGCACCTGTCGCATTCCGAGATCTTCGATAGCGTCGAGACCTTCTACCGGCGCTTCTATTTCCGCGCGCCGAAGATCGCGGCAATCTGCGGTGAGATGGTGCGTGACCGCCAGATGCTGGTGCGGCGGCTGCGCGAGGGCCTGGAGTTCTTCGGCTTCCTGCGCGAGCGGGCGAAGGCGAGCGCGCAACAGAAGGCGGCGTGAGCGGCATCTGTCGCCACCCGCCCGATGCCTGCCCGCCTGATCATCAACGCCGATGACCTCGGCCTGGCGCCCGAGGTCAATGCCGCCATCGAACAGGCCCATCGCGACGGCATCCTCACCGCCGCCAGCCTGATGGTGGGCGAGCCCGGCTTCGCCGGGGGCCTCGCCATGGCCCGGCGTAACCCTGGCCTGGCCGTCGGCCTGCACCTGACGCTGACCGACGGCACGCCGACCCTGCCACCCGAACGCGTCCCGGCCCTGGTGCAGGCGAACGGCCGCTTCCGCGACGATATGGCCGGGCTCGGCCTGACGCTGGCCCTCTCCGCCGCCGCGCGGGCCCAGCTGCGGGCCGAAATCGCCGCGCAGTGCGACGCCTTCGCCGCGACGGGCCTGCCCTGCGACCACCTGAACGCGCACAAGCATTTCCACCTGCACCCGCTGATCGCCGCCACCGCCTTCGCCGAGGCGGCACGGCGCGGCATCAGCTGCGTGCGCATCCCCTGGGAGCCACCTGCGCTGGTCCCCGGCGCCGGCCGCGCGCTTTGGCCACTGACGCGCTGGCTGCGGCGGCTGGCCGCACGGTATGGGCTGCGAGCGCCGGATCGCGTGGTCGGGCTGCGATGGTCGGGCCGCTTCACCGCCGAACGGCTGGCCGGCGTGCTGCCCCGCCTGCCCTGCGGCACCACCGAGATCTACCTGCACCCGGCGACGGCTGGTGGCTTCCCCGGCGCCGCCCCCGGCTATGCCTATGCGGGGGAGCTCGCGGCGTTGCTCGATGCCCGCGTGCGCGCCGCCGCAGCGCCCTATCGCCGCGGGGGCTACGCCGCGATGCTCGCGGCATGAGCCGGCTTGGGCTGCTGCTGGCGCTGGCGGGCCTGGGCGGCGCAGTCTGGCTCATCTCGCAGCAGGACCTGACGGAAATCCGCGCCCTGCTGCACCTGGCCGGCTTCGGGCTGCTCCTCGCAGCGCTGACTCATATCCTGCCCATGGTGCTGAATGCCGAAGCCTGGCGCGTGCTGCTGCCGGGCCGCCGGCGGCCAGGGCTACTCGCTTTGACGGGCCTGGTCTGGATCCGCGAAAGCGTGAACGGCCTGCTGCCGGTGGCGCGCATCGGCGGCGAGATCGCCGGCTATCGCCTGCTGCGCGGCGCCGGGGTCGCAGTGCCGGCGGCGGCGGGCAGCCTGCTGGCGGATGTGGCGATTTCCGTCATCAGCCAGCTGGTCTTTGCCCTGCTCGGCCTCGCCTTGCTGGCCTGGGCGGGGGCGGGGATCGGCTGGGGCGCCATCGGCCTCGCCATGGTGGTCGGGTTGGCCGCCGCTGGCGGGTTCATCCTGGCGCAGCGGGCCGATCTGCTGTCCGGCCTCGCGGCCCTGCTGAACGGCGTCGCCGCCGGCCGCTTCACCGTTTTTGCCCAGCATTCCCGGCGGATTGATACGCTGACCCGGCGTCTGTGGCGGGTCCGCCGGGCCATCGGCCTTTGCTTTCTCTGGCAGCTGCTGGGCTGGATCGCTGGCGCCATCGAGGTCTGGGTGGCGCTATATTTCCTCGGCCACCCCGTCGGCATGCCGGAGGCGCTGGCGATCGAGGCGCTGGTCCAGGCGGTCTCCTCCGCTGCCTTCCTGGTGCCCGGCGCGCTGGGGTTGCAGGAGGCGGGGTTCCTCGGCATCGGCCTGCTGCTGGGCCTGCCGGCCGAGGTCGCGACGGCGCTGGCGATTGCCCGGCGCATCCGCGACCTTGTCATCTACCTGCCGGGGCTGCTGGCCTGGGTCTGGGCAGAACGCCGGCTGGCCGCCGCCTGAGGACCGTGGCAGGCTGGCGGCATGAACGAGATGGTCGAGGTCCCGCTGCACGCGGTCGCGCATAGCCGGGCGGGGGATAAGGGCAATCGCGCCAATCTCTCGCTGATCCCCTATGACCCCGCGCTGTATCCGCTGCTGGCCGAACAGGTGACCGAAGCGCGGGTGCTGGCGCTGTTCCGGCATCGCGGCGCGACGCGCTGCACCCGCTATGACCTGCCGAAGCTGGCCTGCTTCAACTTCGTCGTGGACGATGTGCTGGAGGGCGGGGTGAACGGCAGCCTCAACCTCGACGGCCACGGCAAAACGCAAAGCTTCCGCCTGCTCGAGCTTACCGTGCAGGTCCCGCGGAGCGCAGTCCGCGGCTGATCCCAACGGCACGCGGCAAAGCCGTGCGCCGAGTGCCCGAACGGACGCCTTGGCCAAGGCGGCGCAGCCAAGGGGATCGGAGGTCTCCGCCCGGCGCCTCAGGGCCAGAAAAAACTGATCTCAACCGCACGCGGCAAAGCTGCGTGCCAGGGCCCCGCCTGGGCAACGCGGCCAGTGCCGCGCAGCCCGGGCAAACGGAGGTATCGGCCCGGCAATGGCAGGCAGGGCAAAGTCCTATTGCAGCGGCGAGACGGGCAGCGGCAGGCAGATCGTCGACCGCATCTCGTGCAGGCAGTCCGGCCCGCCCTTCGGCGGCCAGATGCCCCGCGCCACCACATCGGCGCGGATCGCCGCGCGGTCGTTCAGCGATGGGTAGGGCCAGATATGGGTGAAGCCCGGCGCGCCATCGGCCTTGTACATCGCGCCGACCAGCGGCGAGACGGCGACCCGCCCCGGCAACTGCGTAGCCCAGCCATCAAGCGTCGGCTGCAGGCCGCCGGTCTTGAAGATGTAGCTCCGCACCTCATAGACCGGACCGCGCTTGCCGGTGGCGATCGGCGGGATGTTCGGGAACGGGATGTAGCTGTCCATCGACAGCGCGGTCAGCCAGCCCTGGGCGTTGAAGGGGCTGGCGCTGGCAACCGCGCGGGCCCGCTCGGCGGCCAGTTCGGCCTCGCTCTCGAAGCCGCGCAGCACCAGGATCTGGTTCAGCAGGCCGATATCGCTGGCCAGCACGCCCAGCAGCTTGCCCTTGCCGGCCTTGGCCCAGGCCTCGATCGCCGGGCCCGCCTGGGCGGCGGCGCCGATGGTGGTGGAGAGCGTGGCGATCTCATAGCGCTGCATGGCGGTTCTCTTCCCTGTTGCGGGCGGGGCGGATCGGCCGTGGAATGGGCCGCGTTCTAGTCAGGGTGCCATCCCGCGATGTCCGAGACCATCCCCGCCCCCGACGGCGCAACCAGGCTGTTCCTGATCCTCGGTGATCCGATCGCCCAGGTGAAGGCGCCGGGCGGCATCTCCCTCACCTTCGCGGCGCGGGGCGTGCATGCGATGCTGCTGCCGCTGCACATCGCCGCCGCCGATCTGCGGGCCTGCGTCGCCGGCCTGTCCCGGGCGCGTAACCTCGATGGCCTGGTCGTCACCGTACCGCACAAGATCGCCATGGCCGGGCACTGCGCCACGCTCAGCCCGCGCGCCCGGCTGCTCGGCTCGGTGAACCTGCTGCGGCGCAATCCCGATCGCGGTTGGCATGGCGATATGAGCGATGGCGAGGGCATGCTGGCGGCGATCCGCGCGGCCGGCGGGTCGCCGCGCGGGCAGCGCGCGCTGCTGGTGGGCGCGGGCGGCGCGGGCAGTGCCATTGGCCTCGCCCTGGTCGATGCAGGGCTGGCCGCGCTGGCCATCCATGAT
>CAITYE010000426.1 GCA_903896535.1 uncultured Paracraurococcus sp. | reverse complement strand
TTCGACATCGCGCCCTACACGAAGATCCGCCTCGGCCCCGATCTGCAGGACTGCCGGGATGCGGTGAAGCCCGAGCTCGCGCTCTATATCGGCGGCATGGGCGCGAAAGGGCGGAATTTCTACAATGACTATTGCAAGCGCCTGGGCTACCCGGATGCTGCGGTCGCCATCCAGGACGCCTTCCTGGCGGGACGCCGCAAGGATGCGGCCGCCGCCGTGCCGGACAAGCTGGTCGATGAGATCGCCCTGGTCGGGCCGGCAGACCGCATCCGCGGCCGGCTGCGCGACTGGCAGGCGGTCGCCAAGACCGGCAAGGTGGGAACCCTGGTACTGACTGGCGCCACCCAGCCGACCTTGCGCCTGGTGGCCGAGGCGGTGCTGTAGGGGTCGCCTGCCTCAGGCCACCGCTTGGATCAGCGCCGCCCAACGGTCGAGCTGGGGCAGGATCACGTCCCGCCGCGCGCTCTCCAGGCTCAGGATCACCCGCTCCACACCGAGGTCGCGGTCGCCAAGCAGCGCGTCGCGATCCTCCTTCACGCCCCAGATGGTGATCGGCAGATCCTCCACGCGCCGCCCGCTCTCAGTGACGAGCTTGCGGAACTCGGGCACCAGCGGTCCGACATCGGCGTAGTGCTTACGCACCCGATGCGGCATCCAGCCATTGCCGTAGCGGATCGCCCGCTTGGCGCCCCAAGGATAGGCGCCGCCGACGATGACCGGCGGATGCGGGACCTGGACGGGTTTGGGCCAGCTCCTCATCGGGCCGAAATCCACGAATTCCCCGTGGTATTCGGGCTCGGTCCGCGTCCAGATCGCCTGCATCGCCTCGATCCGCTCGCGCGCCAGCTTGTGCCGGGTGGCGAAGGCCGTACCGTGATTGGCGATCTCATCCTCGTTCCAGCCATTGCCGACGCCAAACAGAAAGCGCCCGCCGGAAATCTGATCGATCGAGGCCACCAGTTTCGCCGTCTGGATCGGATCGCGCTGGACCACGAGGCAGATCCCCGTCCCGAGCTTCAGTCGCCGCGTCGCGCAGGCTGCGGCGGTGAGCGTGACGAAGGGATCCATCACATCGTAGTACTGCTTCGGCAGATCGCCGCCGCCGGGATAGGAAGCCGTGCGGACCAGCGGAATATGCGAATGCTCCGGCGCCCAGAGGCTATCGAAGCCGCGTTCCTCCAGCGCCACGGCGAGTTCCGCCGGCGTCATGGAATAGTCGGTGAAGAACATGGCGGCGCCGATGTGCATGCTTGCCTCCCCTCGCGTTGCCGGAGAGGCTGGCCTGCCGGGGCAGCCGCGGCAAGACCGCTCAGCCGGGCGGCACGTCCCGGTCGCCCGAGCCGATCGGGCGCTGCATGAAGACCACATCGAGCCAGCGGCCAAATTTCACGCCGGCCGATTTCATCACGCCGGCGCGCTGGAAACCAAGCGAGAGGTGCAGTCCGATCGAGCCGACATTCTCGGAATCGCCGATCACCGCGAGCATCTGCCGGAAGCCCGCCGCATCGGCCCGGGTGAGCAGCGCTTCGACCAATTGCTTGCCCACGCCCATGCCGCGCACGTCGTCGCGGACATAGACGCTGTTCTCGGCGGTGAACCGATAGGCGGAGCGGTCACGGAACTGGGCGAAATAGGCGTAGCCGATCAGTCCTGGCGCCTCGCCTGGCAGCCCCTCCCCTTCGGCCACCAGCCAGGCCCAGCCGCGGTCCTGCACCCTGGCCAGGCGGGCGGCCATCTCCGCCGTATCGGGCGCGACCTCCTCAAAGGTCCCAGTGCCGTGCAGCACATGATGGAGGTAGATGGCGGTGATCGCCGGGATGTCGCCGGCCACGGCGTCGCGAATCAGCATCCCTTCGATCTACCGATCAGCGGCCCGCCAGACAAGCGTCAGACCGGCAGGTCAAGCACTGAGGCAGCCTCGGCCGCCAGGGCCAGCAGGGCCCGGTCGCGCCCGGCGGCCGCGACCAAGGAGAGGCCGACCGGCGCGCCATCCACCCTTGCCGCGGGCAAAGAGACCTCGCACAGCCCGGCGAGCCCGGCAATCGCGGTCACGCCCATGGTCCGCTCCCGCACCGCGTTCTGTTCGGCCTGTGGCGCGGTCAGCCGCGGCGCCGGCGCCGGGCTGGTCGGGTAGACCAGCACCGCCCCACCGGCCAACAGCGCCGCAAGGCGGGCCTGGAAGCCGCGCCGGAAGGCCCTGCCGGCTGCCGCCTTTTCGGGCGGCATGGTGCGCGCCGCGGCGAATCGCTCAGCAACGCCCGGGCCGAATTTCGGCTGCGCCGAGACCACCCAGGCGCCAAGCGCGGCCCAGGCCTCCTCGGCCTGCGCGCAGCGGAAATGTTCGTACAGCGCATCCAGCCCCTCAGGCGCGAGGCCGAGGCGGAGCGCCGCGCCGAAGCGGGCGTCCAGCCGTGCCAGCGCCGGGGCCAGGGCGGCGGCCGTCAGCGGATCGGCATTCGCCCAGGCCTCCTCCACCCGGAGCAGCGGGCCAAGCGGGCCGGCCGGGCTGTCTTGTGGCAACAGCACCTCACCCACCGCCTGCAGCACGCCGGCGCGCCCGGCGAACCAACCCGGCGTATCGAACGAAGGGCCGAGCGGGCAGGCCCCGGCGAGCGAGATGGCCCCCCAGGTGGGGCGGATGCCGAAGACGCCGCAATAGCTCGCCGGGATGCGGACCGAGCCGCCGGTATCGGAGCCCATGGCGAAGTCGACCAACCCGGCCGCGGTCGCCGCCGCCGAGCCACAGGAGGAGCCGCCGGGGAAGCGGTCCGGCGCATTGGGGTTGGTCGGTGTGCCGTGCCAGACATTCTCACCGGTCAGGCCATAGGCCAGCTCGACCGTCTTGGTCTTACCGCAAAGGGCGGCGCCGGCTTGCAGCAGAGCCTGGACCGATGGCGCCGTGGCCACCGCAGGCGGATGCGTCGCGGCCCAATCCGGGTTGCCGTAGGTCGTCGGTTGCCCGGCAACGTCATAGAGATCCTTCACCGCGAAGCTCAGGCCAACGAGCGGGCCGGAGGCGGCCCCCGGCAATTCGACGCGCGGGCCGGGGATGAAGGCGCCGACGGTGTCCTGAAGCGGCTTGGGCATGGGGCTCTCCTGCGTTGGCTGCTTTAGCCATGATGTTTTCTGATGATGCCTCCTAGAGCAAAAAACCCATTCAGGTGCGTCCACCTGAATGAATCTTTATCTAGGCGGCGAGAGCAAGCCCTCAGCCGAAAGCGAACTCGTCGTAGCCGCCGGCAGCAATCGCCGCACCCTTGCGTCGATAGCGCACGGCGCCGCCGTAATAGCCGAGGGTGCGACGCACATCGCGCCCCTCGACATTGCGGTTGACCCCGGTCTGCCAGGAATTCACCTGGGTGAAGAGCAGTCCGGCGGCGGAATCCTCGACATGGCGGGTCCATTCATCGACCGCACCGGCCCGCGGCTCGACCCGGACCAGGCGATGCGTCTGCATATGGCCGATCAGGCCGGTCACCCAATCGACGATCTCCTCGATATTGCGGGGAATATTGCCGCGTGCCGTATGCGGGCCGAGAATCATCAGCATGTTCGGGAACCCTTCGGCCATGACGCCGAGCAGGGTCCGCGGCGTCTCCTGCCAATCATCGCGCAGCCGGCGCCCGCCGGGGCCGCGAATATCCATGCGGTCATACGGCCCGGTGACCCCATCGAAGCCGGAGGCGTAGATCAGCACATCGCAGGCATAGTCCCCGGCGCTGGTGCGCACGCCGCTGGCGGTGATGCGCTCGATCGGCTCCTCGTTGATATCGACGAGGCGGACATTGGCCTGGTTGTAGACTTCGAAATACCCGCTCTCTAGCGGCAGCCGGCGGGTGCCGAAGCCGTGGTTCTTCGGGATCAGCTTCTCGGCGGTCACCGGATCCCGCACGCGCTCGAAGACCTTCTTGCGGGCCCATTCGGTCATCAGCGCATTGGCCTTGGGGTTGGTCAGCACGTCGCGGAAATTACCGACCCAGATCCCGAACCCCGGCTCGCGGTAGAGTTTCTCCCAGAAGGCCTCCCGCTCGGCCGGGGAGACGTCGAAGACGCTGCGCGGGTCGGCCTGATGGATGAAGCAGGTGTCGGTTTCCCGGCAGCGGGCGAAGATCTCGTCGTAGCTGCCCTTGATGCGCGCCTGCTCCTCCGGCGTGATCCGCCGGTTGTGCAGCGGCGCCGCCCAATTCGCCGTGCGCTGGAAGACGGTCAGTTGCCCGACCTCGGGGGCGATGGACTGGATGATCTGGATCGCCGTCGCCCCGGTGCCGATGATGCCGACGCGCTTGCCCGCCATGGCAATGCCCTCGCGCGGCCAGCGCGCGGTGTGGCAGGCGGTGCCGGCGAACGCCTCCCGGCCCGGGATATTCGGCAGGGTGAAGGCGGAAAGCGGGCCGAGGGCGGTGATCAGCAAGGGCGCGCTCGCCGTCTCGCCGTTCTCGAGCGTGACGGTCCAACGGGCCGGCGCCTCATCGAACTGGGCGGCGACCACGCGGCTGTTGCAGCGGATATCGCGGCGCAGGTCGAAGCGGTCGGCCACATGGTTCAGGTAGCGCAGCGTATCCGGCTGGGCGGCGAAATGCTCTGGCCAGTCCCAGTCGGCGAGCAACTCCTTCGAGAAGGAATAGCCGTAGGACCAGCTTTCGGAATCGAACCGCGCGCCGGGATAGCGGTTCCAGTACCAGGTACCGCCGACATCGGAACCCGCCTCGAAGACCTGCGCCTTCAGGCCAAGCTCGCGCAGCCGGTAAAGCTGGTACATCCCGGCGATGCCGGCGCCGATGATGATTGCGTCCATGGCCGACCCCCCGGCTGTTTCCCTTGCGGGGATTTCAGCCGGGGCGGGCCGCGCCGTCTACCGGGCCTGAAGCAATTCCGGCACGCGCAGCAGGATAAACTCGTTATCGTCGGCGCGGGACAAATGGCGGCCGGCGCTGAAGGGGAGATTATTGTCGTTGGCGACAATGATGTGTTCGGCATCCACCATCGCCACATTCTCGATGGTGAAGAAAGGGAAGCCGAAGCGGTCGGCCGGTGCGCCGTTACCAAGATCACCGCGCTGCCGTGCCCGGCGGTCCGGATCAAGGATCGCCATGAGATCGACATAGCCAAGCTTCTTGACGAAGCCATCAGCATCGGCGGCGCCGAGATCGACGACGTAGATCCGTTTGAACTTCGCCGGGGTGGGAAAACAGGCCGGCGGCTGCTGGCCGGCGGCGCAGGCCAAGGATGGGTCGCCCTCGCCATCGTCGCGCTCGATCACCAGGGCGCGGCGATCGTCGATCATGTTGAAATCGCCAATCGACACGCCGCCGGGCGCAAAGCGGTATTTCAGGCTGCGGCCAGTCCATTCGCCCTTGGCGGTGTCGAGTTCGAGGATGCGGAGGTAATCGCCCTCCGCCTTGCCATCGGCGCCGAGCAACGGCTTCTCCAGCAAGGCAAACGCGCGGTTGCCATCGGGGGAGAGCGCCATGCCTTCGTAGCCGCCGCTGCGCTGGGCGCGGAACGGGACCGCCTGGGTGGGGTTCGCCGGGATCTGCAGCGCGGGGTTGTCCGGGCTCCGGATGTCCTCGTTGCCGAGTTTCGTCGCGAGCACCTTCTGCACCCGCCCCTCGCGGTCGACCTTGAGGAGGAAGGGGCCGAACTCATCGCCGAGCCAGAAGCCATCGGCTACCGGCTGGAGGCTTTCAATG
>CAITYE010000425.1 GCA_903896535.1 uncultured Paracraurococcus sp. | reverse complement strand
GGCGGGGCGCTGCGGCGGTGGCGGGAGCCGGTGTTCGACAATCTGCAGCTGCGCCCGGCGGTCGAGAGCAGTTGAGGATTGGTGCAGGCTGCGGACGAGACGGATCACAAGGTGATCCATGCCAACGCAGATAACCTGCTCGATTTATTGTGTTTTCGAGAGCATGCTGCGTTCACATACGTTCGCGCAGCCCGCTCTGGCATGTGTTGGATCGCGCGATTCAGCGCCTTCGGCGATTCCGCCTCAACGCATCGCGCTCTAGCATGTGTTGAATCGCGCGATTCAACGCCTTCGGCGATTCCTCCTCAACGCATCGCGCTCTAGAGAAAAACATTCGTTCAGATGAGTCCATCTGAACGGGTGTTCCTTCAGGCCTCGCCAGGCGTCAGGCTCTTGATCAGGTCGAACACCCGTTTGCGCACTGACTGATCGGTGATCCGATAATAGGCACGGACCAGCTCCAGCGTCTCTCGCCGGTGCAGGGTCTCGTCCTCGAACCCGTCCTGCTGATCCGCGAAGCCCACGGCGCGGCGCCCCCCGCCAAGCACGCCATGGCCGGCGCCATCGGGCATGTCGTCGAAAAAGAACCCGATCGGCACATCAAGGGCGCGGGCGATGTCGAACAACCGGCTGGCCCCGATCCGGTTGGCGCCGCGTTCGTATTTCTGGACCTGCTGGAAGGTCAGGCCGAGCGCGTCACCCAGCCGTTCTTGGCTCATCCCAAGTAAGGTCCGGCGGAGCCTGACCCGGCTGCCAACATGCACATCAATCGGACTAGGCCGATGCTCCCGGCTGGGGCTTTCCGGGGCGTCGTCGTTCGCCATGCCACCTCCAACGGGCCGGGTCAGCACAGCACCTTGGCGAACCCAACCTCTGGTTGCAGCTTTAAGACTTTATAAAGTGTGTGTCAATCCGGGCGAGAAGTCTCAATAAAATTCATACGGGGCCCTCTCGGGTATTTCCTGCTGCCGACACAACCCGGCCGCGCAAGGCCCAGCCAAGCGCCAGGGCGGCCAGCGCCAGCGCAGCCGGCAACCATAGGCCGAACTTGGCGAACGGTGTCGGCGCACCCGGCCCCGGCAGGGCTGCGGCCAGCGTCCCCTCCACGCCCAGCGGCAGCCTGCCAAGCCGTCGCCCGTTGGCATCGAAAATCGCAGATATCCCGGTCTGCGCCGCACGAGCCAGCGGCAGCCCCTCCTCGACCGCCCGCAGCCGGGCGGCGGCAAGGTGCTGCCAGGGCCCCGAGGAGGTCCCAAACCAGCCATCATTGGTGATGTTGACCAACCAGTCCGGGCGCGGCCGGGAGGCTATCGCGCCGGGGAAGATCGCTTCATAGCAGATCAGGACGCCGAAGGGCGGCAGGGCCGGCACCGTTACCGCAACCGGCCCGGGCCCGGCGGAGAAATCCATGCCCCCCGCCGCCAGGCGGATCGGCAGCAGGCCGGAAAGGGGCATGTATTCGCCGAAGGGGACCAGGTGCGCCTTGTCGTACACCCCTGCGACCACGCCATCATCATTGACCGCGACCAGGCTGTTCCAGACAGCTTGCAAGCGGTTCGTCGCATCCCATTCGGCGCGCACGGTGCCGGCGAGCAATGTCGCGCCAGGTGGCAAGGTCTCCGCCGCCTGCTCCCGCGCCTCGGTATCCTGGGCCAGCAGATAGGGGCTCGCCGTCTCCGGCCAGATGGCGACGAGCCGGCTGCCAGGATGGGCCGCGGCCTCGGCCGCCAGCGCCTGCCGCGTGAGGTCGAGGTAGCGGCGGAAATTCGCCTCCCGCTGCGCCGCCTGCCACTTCAGCTCCTGGGCGATATTGCCCTGGACCAGGATCAAGCGGGTGTCGGGCACCGACGCCTCCGGCACCGCCAGGCGCCAGGCGCCGAAGACGGCGAGCGCCGCCAAGCCGGATGCCGCGATGGCAAAGGGCCGCCAGCCACGCGCCGCCGCCGGCAACCCGGCCAGTACCACGGTCAGCAGCGAGAGCCCATGCACCCCGATCACGGCGGCCGCCTGCACCGGCAAGGCGTCGAACGCCCAGACGCTGCCAAGGGGATTCCAGGGGAAGCCGGTGAACAGGAAAACCCGCAGCAGCTCTGCCAGCACCCAGGCGCCGGCGAAGCCGAACAGCCGCGGCCAGCCGGCCGGCAGCGCCCAGGCGAGCAGCGCCGGGGGCACCGCGAAGGCGGCCAGCGGCAGGGCCAGGCCAGGCGCGGCCAGCGGCACCAGCCACCAGAAATTCGCCAGGTCGAACAGGATCGCGTGCGTGACCCAATAGATGCCAGCCACCGCATGGCCCCAACCCCAGGCCAAGCCGATCCATCCTGCGCGCCCTGCGCGGGGCTGGGCATCGAGCAACAGCAGCAGGCCAGGGATCGAGACCAGCAACGCCGGCAGCAGATGCAACGGCGGCAGGGCCAGTGCCCCGACCGCCCCGAGCAGCGCCGCGAGCATCCATTGGCGCCGCCATGGCAACGCCGAGAGCCGATCCCTCCAGGTCGCGAGCATGCCACTTTCTTGCTGCGTGGACGCCGTCTGGCAAGGGAGATTGTATGGAAAGCGTAAGCCCAAGCGCCGCGGATTTGCCGTGGGCCGGCCGCCATCCTAAGCATTGTTCGGTCTTGTCGTCGGCCGAAGGGAGGCCGGATGGCGCAGGGGGAAAACGATGCCGCATGCTCGCCGCGCGATCCGCGCGCTTCGCCTGACCGTCGCCCTCGGCTTCGCTGCCGGGCTATTGCTGGGCAGTCCCCGGCCGCCTTCTGCCTGGGCCCAAACCGCCGCCACCGCAGCCGTCGCCAAGCCGCTGACCCAGGGCGAGTTGGAAGCGCTGCTGGCGCCGATCGCGCTGTATCCCGATGACCTGCTGATGCAGGTGCTGATGGCCGCGACCTATCCGCTGGAACTGGTGCAGGCCGAACGCTGGCTGAAGCAGGGCGGCAATGCCGCGCTGAAAGGCGATGGCCTGGGCAAGGCGCTGGAGGCCCAGCCTTGGGACCCGGCGGTGAAATCCCTGGTGCCCTTCCCGCCGGTGCTGACCATGATGAACGAGCAGCTGGACTGGACCCAGCGGCTGGGTGACGCGGTGCTCGCCCAGCAGACCGATGTGATGAATGCCGTGCAGTCGCTCCGCGCCCGCGCCGATGCCGCCGGCAAGCTGGCGAGCGGCGCGCAGCAAGTGGTCACGAAGACCAGCTACAGCGCCGCGGCAGCACCGGAAGGCGGGCTCGCCCAGCAGGTCTATCCCACCAGCGTGCCGCCCCCGCGGCAGGTCTACAGCATCGCCCCGACCAATCCACAGACCGTCTACGTGCCGACCTATAACCCGAGTGTCGTCTATGGCGCCTGGCCCTATCCGGCCTATCCGCCGACCTATTACCCGCCGCCGCCGGCCATGGGGGTGGGCAATGCCCTCCTCACCGGCATGGCCTTCGCCACGGGTGTGGCCGTCGTCAACTCGCTCTGGGGCTGGGGACGGCCGGCCTGGGGCGGCGGCTATGTGAACGTCAACGTCAATCGCTACAACGCGATCAACGTCAACCGGACCCAGATCAACTCGACCACCTGGCGCCACGACGTGACGCATCGCCAAGGCGTCGCCTACCGCAACCCGGAGGTGAACAACCGCTTCCGCGGTGCCGAGGCTGGCCAGCGCTCAGCGGCGCGGGACGAGTTCCGCGGCCGGACGCAGCAGGTGCAGCAAGCGGGCGGCATCAGGAATGCGGTCGGGGAGCGAGGCGGGCAGGCACGGCCGGAGGCTGGGGCGGCGCGCGATCAGCTCGCCAACCGCCCCAACGCCGGCGCAGCCCGTGATCAGCTCGCCAACCGACCCAATACCGGCGCAGCCCGTGATCAGCTCGCCAACCGACCCAATGCCAGCGCGGCCCGTGATCAGCTCGCCAACCGACCCAATGCCAGCGCGGCCCGCGATCAGCTCGCCAACCGACCCAATGCCAGCGCGGCCCGTGACAAGGTGGCCAATCGCCCCAACGCCGGCGCCGCGCGGGAACAGGTCGCCAATCGGCCGAATGCCGGCGCGGCGCGGGAGCAGGTCGCCAATCGGCCGCCGGTGCAACGGCCGGCGCAAATGCCCGCGGGCTTCCAAGGTCTGGGGAATGGCGGCGGTGAGCGGGCCGCCGCTGCCCGGGCGCAGACCAGCCGCCAGCTCCCGCAAATGGGCGGCGGCGGCTTCGGGGGCGGTGGTGGTGGCTTCGCCGCCAACCGTCCGGCGGGCGGCGGGGGGTTCGCAGGCGCACGCGGCGGCGGTGGTGGCGGCCGAATGGGCGGCGGCGGGGGGAGGTTCCGGTGATGCGGCGTCGTGGCTTCCTGGTGCTCGGCGCCAGCCTCTCCGCCGGCCCGGCCCTCGCCCGGACAGCCCCGCTGCCCGAGAGCTTTGCCTCACCCGAAGCCGGCTTCGCCGCCTTCGCCGAGGCGGTGAAAACCCTTGATGATCGCCGCCTGCTGGCGATCCTGGGGGAGCGGGGGCGGCAGCTGATCTGGTCCGGAGATCCGGCCGGCGACCGGCTCGCGCGGGAGAAATTCAGCGCCGAATACGCGGCCAAGGCCGACATCCTGCGCCCGGCCCCGGATCGCGCCGTGCTGCAGATCGGCCAGGATGGCTGGCAACTGCCGATCCCGATGACCGAGCGCGCTGGCACCTGGCGCTTCGACACGGCGGCCGGCGCGCAGATGCTGATTGATCGCCGCATCGGCGGTAACGAGCTGGCGGCGATCGAAGTGCTGCGGGCGATCGCGGCGGCAGAGCGCGAATATCTCGCCGGCGAGGGCACGACCGGCGGCTTTCCCGCCTATGCGCGGCGGCTGCTTTCCTCGCCCGGCAAGCGCGATGGCCTTTACTGGCCAACCGCCGAAGGCGCGCCGGAAAGCCCGCTGGGGCCGCTGGTCGCCGAAGCAACCGCCGGCGGCTATCGCCGCGGGCGCGGGCCGCAACCCTATCATGGCTATCTCTTCCGGATCCTGGAGGGGCAGGGCGCGCATGCGCGCGGCGGTGCGCTGTCCTATGTCGTGCGCGGGCGCATGATCGGCGGGTTCGCAGCGCTCGCAAGCCCCGCGCAATGGGGCAGCACGGGCCTGGCCAGTTACCTGATCAGCCACCATGGCGAGGTCTGGCAGAGCAATCTCGGGCCCCGCACCGCGGTGCGGGCCGCGGCGATCGACCGCTTCGATCCAGGGCCGGGCTGGACCAAGCTGGCCGGCTGAAGCCGGCTGCCTTGCCCTTGCCGCCCGGCGCGCCCAGGTAGCGGCTGATCGCCCTTCAGCCGGAAATCCCGCCATGTCCGTCCCGCGCCGCGCCCTGCTCACCGCCCCGCTTCTCGCCGCCCCGGCGCTCCACCCTGGCGCGGTGCGGGCCCAGGACTGGCGGCCGAGCCGGCCGGTGACCATCGTCGTTCCCTTCGCCGCCGGCTCCGGCACCGATGCCATCACCCGTATCCTGGCGGCCGGGCTTGAACCGGAGCTCGGCCAGCCGGTCGTCATCGACAATCGCGCCGGGGCGAACGGTGCCTTGGCCGCCGGGCATGTCGCGCGCAGCCTGCCTGACGGCCAGACGCTGATGATGACGACGAACACGCCGCAGGCGGCAACGCCGGCGCTGACCCGCAAGCTGGATTACGACCCGGTTGGCGATTTCACCGCCATCTGTCGGGCCGGCAACTACACCTTCTGGCTGGTGGTCGGGAAAGACAGCCCCTACCGCTCGTTGCAGGAACTGCTGGCCGCGGGGCGGGCCAAGCCGGGCAGCCTGACCTATGGCTCGGGCAATTCGACCGGCATCGTCGCCAGCGCGACCATTGCCACCATGGGCCAGGCGCCCATGGTGCATGTCCCCTATCGCTCGACCCCGCCGGCGATCACCGATGTGGTGGCCGGGCGGATCGACAGCATGGTGGTGGATGTCACCTCCTCGCTCGGCGCGGTGAAGGGCGGCCAGCTGCGCCCGCTCGGCG
Organism: uncultured Paracraurococcus sp.; assembly: GCA_903896535.1. Classification (GTDB taxonomy): domain Bacteria; phylum Pseudomonadota; class Alphaproteobacteria; order Acetobacterales; family Acetobacteraceae; genus CAITYE01. The sequence goes on along the minus strand of CAITYE010000425.1, from coordinate 7,518 downwards.
TCACCTCCGCGGTGCGCAGCCCCCTGGTCCCGGAGGTCCCCAGCATCGCCGAAGCCGGGCTGCCGGGCTTCGATGTGGTCGCCTTCGCCGGCGTGGTCGGCCCGGCCAAGCTGCCGCAGCCGGTCGTGATGACACTCAACCAGGCGATCCGCCGCGTCTGGGATCGGCCGGAGACGGTCCGCCGGCTGGGCGATATCGGCTTTGAGGGGTTTTCCTCGACGCCTGAGGCATTCGCCAGCTTCATCAAGACCGAAATCGCGCGCTGGGCGCAGATGGTTCGCGCCGCCGGGATCGAGCCGGAATAGGGCCTACCAGCGCCGGACGCAGCCGGCGCCGTAATAGCCGCTCCGGCACACCGTGGTCGGTGGGCGCCGGTAGGTGCTGTAGCCATACCCATAGGCGGGCGGCCGGCGGTAATAGGCATGGCCATAGGCCGGCGGCCGGCGATAGACTGCCGCGCCGTGCGGCCCGGCGCAGCCCGCCCGATAGACCCCGCGCGCGCAGGCATAGGCCGCCGCATCCCCGGGGCCCAGCAGCATTCCGCCGAACAGGATGGCAATGGCAAACAGGCAACGGCGCATCTGGCATCCCCCAAAGGTCGCGCGGATGCTACCGGGCCTCGCCCGCTCTCGCTAGATAAGGCAGGCAAGGAGTATCGCCGTGGTCGCCATCACCTCGCCCGCCTTCAAGCAGAACGCGTCTCGCGCACTGGCCGATGCCGGGCTGCAAAAGGCGCTCGGCACCGCCAAGGGCGCCTTCCTGCAGCGCCGCGCCGATGCGGTGGCGCGGCTGCCGGAATTCGAACAGCTCCGTGACATCGGCCGCGACATCAAGAACCACACGCTCGCCCATCTCGATTTCTACCTCGAAGCCTTCGAGGCGAAGGTGCTGGCGGCCGGCGGCAAGGTGCATTGGTGCAGCACCGCCGACGACGCCCGCGCCACCGTGCTCGAGATCTGCCGCGCCGCCGGGGCCAAGACGGTCACCAAGGGCAAGTCGATGATCTCCGAGGAGCTCGGCATCAACGACCATCTGGAAGCCCACGGCATCGCGCCGGTCGAGACCGATCTTGGCGAGTACATCCTGCAGCTCCGCCACGAGCACCCCTCCCACATCATCGCCCCGGCCTTCCACCTGAACCGTGAGGATTGGGAGGCGGATTTCCGCCGGCTGCACACCGACCTGCCGGCCGACCGCGTGTTCCACGAAAGGCGCGACATCCTGGCCGAGGCGCGCACCAAGCTGCGCGAGAAATTCCTCGCCGCCGATGTCGGCATCACGGGGGCGAATTTTCTGGTCGCCGAAACCGGCAGCAGCGTGATCGTGACCAATGAGGGCAATGGCGACCTGACCCAGACCCTGCCGCGCGTCCATATCGCGTTGGCCAGCATCGAGAAGATCGTCCCGACGCTGGAGGATTGCACCTCGCTGCTGCGGCTGCTCGCGCGCAGCGCAACGGGCCAGGATTTCTCCGTCTACACCACCTTTTCGACCGGCGTGCGCCGGCCGGCGGACCTGGACGGGCCCGAGGAATACCATGTCGTGCTGATCGACAATGGGCGCTCCAACATGCTCGGCACGGATTTCCAGGAGATGCTGCGCTGCATCCGCTGCGCCGCTTGCATGAACCATTGCCCGGTCTATGGCGCGATCGGCGGGCATGCCTATGGCTGGGTCTATCCGGGGCCGATGGGCAGCGTGCTGACGCCCTCCCTCATCGGCGTCGAGAAGACGGCGATGCTGCCCAATGCCAGTACCTTCTGCGGCCGCTGCGAAAGCGTCTGCCCGGTGAAGATCCCGCTGCCAGCGATGATGCGCCATTGGCGGGAGCGGGAGTTTGAGCGGCATCTGACACCGGCGGCGGCGCGCGCCAATCTCGGCCTCTGGGCGTATCTGGCCCGTCGGCCCTGGCTTTACCGCCTGGCAACGCGGGCGGCGATCGGCGCGCTCGGGCTGATCGGGCGGGGGCGCGGGCGGGTGGCGAGCCTGCCCTTCGCCGGTGGCTGGACCGCCGGCCGCGACCTGCCCTTGCCGGAGAAGGGCGGTACGTTCATGGCCCGCCATGCCAAGGCCGGGCGCGGCCAATGAGCAAAGCAGATATCCTGGGCGGCATCCGCCGCGGCCTGAAGCGTGGGGTGCTGCCGGCGGATCAGCAGGCGATGCTGGAAGGCCGCCTCGCCAGCCATCCGCGCCACCTGATCCCGGCGCGGTCACAACTGCCGCGGCCGGAGCAGATCGCGCTATTCATCCGCAATGTCGAGAAGGAGTTCGGCACGGTTGAGCGCATCCCCGACCTCGCCCACGTCCCCGCCGCGCTGTCGGATTACCTCGCCGGGCAGAACCTGCCGCCGCGTTTTGCCCTCGCTCCGCATCCCGAACTTGCCGGCATCCCCTGGGACAGCCGCCCCCTGCTGACCTACGAGGCCCGGCGGGCGGAGGCCTCCGACCAGGTCAGCGTGCAGCACGGCTGGGCCGGCATCGCTGAGACGGGGACGCTGATGCTGCCCTCCGGCCCCGAACGTCCCACCACGCTGAACCTGCTGGCGGAGACCGAAGTGGTGGTGCTGCGCGCCAGCGCCATCGTCGGCCCCTATGAGGAAGCCTGGGACCGGCTCCGCGCCCGCGGGCGGGATGCGCTCTCGGGCGGGGTGATGCCGCGCAACATTATGTTCGTCACCGGCCCTTCGCGGAGCGCCGATATCGAGCAGACGCTGGAACTCGGCGCGCATGGCCCCCGGCGGCTGCATATCCTGCTGGTGGACGACGACCCGGCGGCGGTGTGATGGCAGCGCGACGCGGACTCAGCGAGGGCGATCGCGCGCTCTGGCGCGACTACGCGGCCCGGGCGGCAATCATCCCGCTTGCTGGCAAGAGCTTGCCGGCACTGCCGCCCGCCATACCGGCGCGCGGGCCGCAACCACCGCCCCGCCCGCTGGTCCCAGCCGCGACACCCATCGCGCGGCCCGTGGCCGAACTCAGCATCGGCGCCGCGCCTGCTGGGCTCGATGCCAAACGCTGGACGGCACTGCGCCGCGGCCGCCTGAAGCCGGAACGGACGCTCGACCTGCATGGCCGGCGTGCGGCGGAGGCGCATGGCGCTGTCGAACGTTTCCTCGCCGGGGCGCTCGCCGATGGCCTGCGCTGCGTTGCCATCGTCACCGGCAAGGGCCCGGCGCCCGAGGGCGGCGTGCTGCGGCGCGAATTGCCGCATTGGCTGAACGCGCCGGGGCTGCGGCCCTATTTGCTGGGTGCGGCGCACCCGCATACGAGCAATCAGGGAGCGGTGCACCTGCTGCTGCGGCGGCGCCGGCCATGACGCCCTTCGGCGTCCGCTTGCGGACCCTGCGCGAAGCGCGCGGCATCTCGCAAGCCGAGCTAGCCGCCGCCTTGCAGGTCTCGGCGGCTTATCTCTCGGCGCTCGAGCATGGTCGGCGGGGCCGACCCTCGGCCGGGCTGATCCATCAGGTGAACGAGTTCTTCGGCCTGATCTGGGATGATGCGGAGGAGCTGGTCCGGCTTGCCCGTCTGTCCCACCCGCGCGTCGTGGTCGATACCGCCGGGCTCTCGCCCGAGGCCACCGCTGTGGCCAATCAGCTGGCGCGCGATATCCGCGGCCTGTCGCCAGGAAAGATCGCCGCCATCGCCGCGGTGCTCGAAGGCACGGAGTAGCGCAGCGCTATTTGGCGGCCGGTCCGGGCGAGGGGTGATTGGCCCGCCAGAAGGCCCATTCCTCGATCTCGCGCCCATCGGGAAAGATGCAGATGCCGACCTGCCCGGCTGGCGTGGTGCGGATGTCCAGCCGCCCGCCGCGCGCGACACAGAAGACGGAAGCCGGGTTGGCAAGGCCCACCCTGGGCGGCGTGCTGGCCGGTGGTGCTTGCGCAGCGCAGCCGAGCAAAGCGAGGCCTAGCAGGCTAACCCGCGAGGACGTCATGGTCGCGCAGGAAGCCAAGCAAAGCCATCAGCGGCAGGCCGAGGATCGCGCTGTGCTCGCCCTCGATCCGGTCGAACAGATGCGGTCCCAGCGCTTCCAGCCGGTAAGCGCCGACTGAGCTAAGAACCGCCTCGCCCTCGGCCGCCAGATAGGCATCGAGGAAGTGATCGCTGAACCTTCGCATGGTAAGCCGCGGCGTTGCCACATGCTGCCAGATCCGCGCCCCGTCGCGCCAGGCGACGAGCGCGGTGACCAGGATATGCGTCTCGCCCCGGAGCGTCTGCAGATGGCTCCGGGCGGCGGCCATATCGGGCGGCTTGTCGAACCAGCGATCGCCCAGCACCAGGATCTGATCGGCGCCGATCACCAGCGTCCCTGGCACGCGCCCCTGGACGCGCCGGGCCTTGGCTTCGGCCAGCAGCAGCGCCGCATCGGTGGGCGACAGGCCCTCCGCCCGGGCGCTTTCCTTGATCGCGTCCTCATCCACCGCGGCTGCCATGGCGGTAAATCGCAGCCCGGCGGCGTCCAGCACGGCGCGCCGCGCGGTGCTGGCACTGGCCAGGACCAGCGCCGGGGTATCTGCTTGCAGCGCCATCAGTCAGCCTTGCCGGTCGAAAGCACCGCCGCCGCGGGATCACTCGGGGCCGCCGCGGGTTTGCTTCGGCGCGTGTGCCAGGCCTCCATCAATTGCAGCACGGTCGCCGCGGTTTCCTCAATGCTACGACGGGTGACGTCGATCACCGGCCAACCATGTTGGGTGCAGAGCCGGCGGGCGGCGAGGATTTCGGCCTTCACGCTCTCTAAATCTATGTAATCGCTGGTGTCCTGTCGGACCCCGTCGGCGCCGATCAGCTTCAGGCGATGGCGGCGGATCTCGATCAGCGCCGCGACGTCGATGGTCAGCCCGACCACTGGGCATTGCGCGGTGGCGAGGTCGGGCGGCAGTGGCGATCCCGGGACGATCGGCACATTGGCCGCCTTGATGCCGCGATTGGCGAGATAAAAGCAGGTTGGTGTCTTGCTGCTGCGGGAGACGCCGATCAGGCAGACATCGGCATCAGCGATCCCCGCGACCCCCTGGCCGTCGTCATGCGCCAGGACATAGTGCATGGCATCGATCCGACGGAAATAATCGGCGTCCATCACGTGTTGCGCGGCCCGCTTCTCATGCGGCTTGGCACCGATCTGCGCTTGCAGCAGGTCGATCACCTGGTCGAGAACCGAAAGCGCTGTCACGCCCAGCCGCTCGCAGCGTTCTTCCAGCGCATGCCGCAGGCTGCGATCAACAAGGGTAAAGAGGACCGGCCCCGGTTCGGCCGCGATGCCCTGCAGCACCCGATCCAGTTGCAGCCGGGTGCGAATGAGGCTCCAGCGATGGCTGACCACCTGGCTTTCCTCGAAACGCACGAGCGTCGCCCGCGCGATCGAATGCAGCGTCTCGCCCGTACTGTCGGAGACCAGATGGAGATTGATGAGACGGTTCGACATGGCTGTGAACATAGCGTGAAGCCCTGTGGATGGCGCGGAAAACCGTCGGCCGATCGCTGAACCGGGCGAATCACGGGGATAAGGGGACCCGGCCGCCGACCGCGGGAGGGATTGCTGCCAGGCGCCGCTCCGATCGGGGAGAAGGGCGATTCGCCCCGCGCGATCAAAGCCTTGATGGACAGGATTGCTGTGGAAAACCGGGCGTTTTTTGCAGTGCAGCATTGCGTCCCCGCTATTCACAGGGTTCAACAGCCACCACATCCTTTTAAGAATCCTTTTTTCTTGCGAAAGCTAAGCGATGGAACACGAACCCAGTGGGGCACCGGCCCCGGAGCCCCGCCCCGGCAAGCCCATGCTGCGGGCTCTGGCAGGCGAAGCGGTCTGGCCGCCGCCGCTTTGGCTGATGCGGCAGGCTGGCCGCTATTTGCCTGAATACCGCGCGATACGGCAGGAAGCCGGAGATTTCATCGCCCTTTGCACCGCGCCAGAACTCGCGGCCGAGGTGACGCTGCAGCCGATCCGCCGGTTCGGGATGGATGGCGCTATTCTGTTCTCCGATATCCTCATGGTGCCTTGGGCCATGGGCCAGCCCTTGCGCTTTGCCGAAGGCGAAGGGCCGGTGCTGGAGCCACTCCGGACCGCCGCGGCGATCGATGCGCTGGACCCGGCGCGCTGTGCCCCTCGGGCCGCCCCGATCATGGAAACGGTTCGTCTCGTGCGCGGGGCGCTCGACACGCATGCCCCGCGGGTGACGCTTATCGGTTTCGCCGGCAGCCCCTTCACGGTGGCCTGCTATATGGTTGAGGGCCATGGCAGCCGCGACTTCGCCACCGCCCGGCTGATGGCGTTCGAGGAGCCGGCCATGTTCGGCCGGCTGATTCGCACCTTGATCGAGGCGACCACGCAGTACCTGCTGGCCCAGCTCGAAGCGGGCGCAGAGGCGCTGATGCTGTTTGACAGCTGGGCCGGCCTGCTACCGCCCAGCCAATTCCGCCGCTGGGTGATTGAGCCGACTGCCGAGATCGTCCGCCAGATCCGGAAGACCAACGCGACCGTGCCGATCATCGGCTTCCCCCGGCTTGCCGGACCGATGCTGGCTGAATACGCGCAGCGCACGGGGGTGCAGTGCCTGGGCATCGACACCACCATGGATTTGCGCTGGGCGGCCAGCGCGGTGCGGCCCGACCAGGCATTGCAGGGCAATCTGGACCCGCTTTCGCTGATCGCCGGCGGCGCTGCGTTGGAGGCAGAAACCCGCACGATCCTCGGTGCCATGCGTGGCCGACCCTATGTGTTCAATCTTGGCCATGGGATCGAGAAAGTGACACCGCCCGAACATGTTGCGGCGCTGGTGCGTCTGGTGCGTACGGGCTGATCACGGTTTCCCCTTGACCGTGCCGCTCTTGCTGTCATGTGCAGGGTCGATGGAACAGAGCATGAGCCCGGGCCTGCTGGAAGCCGATGCCGCAGGCGCAAAAAGGGCGCGACGCACACGCGTGGCGGTCGTGCTGTTCAACCTGGGCGGACCCGATCGGCCAGAAAGCGTTCAGCCGTTCCTTGAAAACCTGTTCCGTGACCCGGCAATCCTGCGGGTGCCGGGCTGGATCAGGCCCTGGCTTGGCCGCTTGATTGCCCGCCGCCGTACCCCGGCGGCAACGGCCAATTATGCCATCATCGGCGGCGGTTCGCCGTTGCTGGAGCTGACCGAGGGGCAGGCCCAGGCACTTGAGATGGCGTTGGTTGACGAGCCGGCGGAATATCGCTGTTTCATCGCGATGCGGTATTGGCATCCGTTGAGCGATGCTTGCGCCCGCGAGGTCGCCGCCTGGGCACCGGATGAGGTGCTGCTGCTGCCGCTCTATCCCCAGTTCTCGACCACGACGACGGGAAGCAGCCTGGACGCCTGGACCGCAGCGGCTGCGGCAGCTGGCGTGCAGGTGCCGACCCGGGCCCTGTGCTGCTATCACTCTGACCCGTCCTTCGCCGCCGGGCTCGCGGCCATGGTGCGGCAGGCCTATACGAACGCTGTGGCGGCGCTGCCCCAGGGGCAAGGCCTCCGCATCCTCTTCTCCGCGCATGGACTGCCCGAGAGTATC